>CAJXPP010000264.1 GCA_913058195.1 uncultured Gammaproteobacteria bacterium
ACACAGAGTAGATCGTCGGCAGCGTCAGATGTGTATAAGAGACAGATCATACGGGATATCAGCTCCAACTACTTTTACAGCTGCTTTGATAACGTCAAACACGCTAAATCCATTACCATTACCTAGGTTAAAAGCATATGCCCCATCATGCTGTTCTATATAGTCACCTGCTAATATATGCGCGGTAGCAAGATCATTAATATGGATATAATCTCGGACACATGTACCATCAGCTGTTGGATAATTATTACCAAAAACCTTTAAACCTGCTTGGTTACTTCCTGCTACTGACTTGAGGATATTGGGGATCAAATGTGTTTCTGGATCATGTCTTTCGCCAATCTCTGCTTCAGGATCTGCTCCACAGGCATTAAAATAGCGTAAACATACTGATTTCAAACCATAGGCATGATGATAATCCTGCAGTATATCTTCAACCATTTTCTTAGACTGTCCATAAGGGTTAATTGGTTTCCTAGGTTGATTTTCATCAATTTTATTTACATTTGGTATGCCAAACACTGCGGCTGTTGAAGAGAAAACAAGTTTTTTGTGACCCGTTTTAACCATCGCATCAAGGACATTAACCGTGCCGATAACATTATTTCGAAAATATATAGCTGGATGCTGCACCGATTCTCCGACTAAAGATTTTGCACAAAAATGCATAACAAGATCAAAAGGCCCATGCTCAGAGAACACTTGTTCACATTGTTCTTGATTAAGAATGTCGCCCACAAACAACGCACCCCATTTTACCGCCTCAGCATGACCTGTACTTAAATTATCAAAAACGACTACTTCCTGTCCTTTTTGAAATAACTGTTTACAAATATGTGAGCCTATATAACCAGCACCACCTAGGACAAGTACTTTCACAGAATATCTACCCTTATAATTTAAGATTTAAATTGCATATCTAAAGCGGAAACAAATTGCTCTAACATCTTTGCAGGTAAGCTGTTGATCCCTGCTGCAGCTTTGCGCCCTCCCCCAGTTGGGAATTGACTGACTAATTCATCAGCCCCGAGCTTACGATTAAGAGGAGCCCGGACACTAACTAGATAACTACCATCTACTTTTTTAGTAATTACGGCATGAGCTCGATCAGGATATTTGTTTGCCAAATCATTACCAAATACACCGCTAACTCTTCTAGCCCATACTTCATTGGGAAGCTCTATTACCGCAGTATCAGCTGTTTCATGAATAACTGGAGCTTGTTCAGCTAGGATAATATCTTGCTGGTATCCTTCTTCAAGCACTTTGTAGGTAGCCTTTTCTTGTTCTAAAAATTCGAATGGCGTATCAAAATGGCGTAATTTCTCAAATAAATTAGCTGGATTGAAAAATAAATCATCAACATTTGCTCCATAGCCATTGTAATTTAACAAAATCCCCAACTTCTTCATTACCAACAATTCGCTATCCGAAAAACCGCTTTGCTTTCCTAATTCAGTTGCTTTTTCAAGTAAGTTATCACCGTAAGCAGCTGTGATAGCCCATGCGCGATATCTGCCACCTAAACGTTTATCAATAATTAGTGACGTACAAGTATTTGCATTCAGATCTATAGATAACTGTAATTCTGGATGTTGGATTAACTCGCCTGTTTTATGATGGTCTATATAATCAATCGAGGCGCCATCTTCTAGTAAGCGTTCAACATCACTCACATTCTTCTCAAAGGAAATATCGAGGACCGTGATATAAGAATCAGTACCGTCATCGACTTGTTTAAGCAAGTTAATATCACGTTTAATACCCGTAATAATATAAGAGTCTAGTGGCTTATTGCGGCGTAATTGAACTAAAGCGCACAAGCCATCAGCATCACCATTAAAAACATCAATGTAGTTCATTATTTAGCCCTAGCGTAAATAATTTGGTTGGCTAATAGATAATCAATAATTTGATCTGCACATTCCTCTATACCAAATTCTGCTGATTTAATGACTATTTCAGCAGCTTCTGGTGCTTCATATTCGGAGTCAATACCTGTAAAGTTTTTGATCAAACCATCGCGCGCTTTTTGATACAGACCTTTTGGATCTCGCTGCTCACACTCTGTTAGCGGTGTATCCATATGAACTTCAATAAACTCACCTTGTTCAACTAACTCACGTACTAATTGTCTATCGGCACGAAATGGCGAGATAAACGCCGTAAGAACAATTAAACCCGCATCAGTAAAAAGCTTTGCGGCTTCACCTATTCTACGGATATTTTCCACTCGGTCTTCATCAGAAAAACCTAAGTCGCCATTTAAGCCGTGACGTACATTATCACCGTCAAGCAAGTAAGTATGGTGACCACGTTGATATAACTTTTCTTCTACCGCACCAGCAATTGTTGATTTTCCCGCACCACTCAATCCTGTAAACCACAAAATACATGGTCGTTGTTGTTTTTGCTCCGAGCGGTTCTCTTTAGTGACGGGGTGTGGGTGCCAGACAATATTGAATGTTGCCATGCTTTGAATTCCTTTTATCTATTGTTATAAATTTTTGTAGTGGAGACCGCAAGTATAGCAATCAATTTTTTATATAGTCTTTTTTGATATACGTAACGATCTGAGTGACAGAGTCATCGATACTGAGAAGATCCGTATCAATAACTATTTCTGCATATTGTGGTTCTTCATAAATATCACTCACACCTGTGAAATTCTTATATTCACCGGAAATTGCTTTATCATATTTCCCTTTCAAATCTCTACTTTTACATGTTTCAATATCTGCTTTGATATAAACGACAACATTATTTTTAACCATGTCACGAATTTGTTTTCTTGATTCTCGGTATGGGCTGACAAATGAAGCAACTGTCGAAATCGAATTATTTTGTAATGTTTTGATTAAATGACCAATACGAGCAATATGATTGTTGCGCTCGTCTCTTGTGTAGCCGATATTAGGAATTAATTCTCTTATATCTTTTGAGTCAAGACGTTCAATAGGGATATTGAGTTTTTCTAACTCTATAAAAACCCTATCTGCAATGGTGCTTTTTCCTGAAAGAGGTAATCCAGTAAACCATAAATTAAAAGGTTCAATCCTTTCCTTGCCCCATCTTATTTTGTGCCAACCTCGCTCATGCGCCCAATATAATCCAATTTTTAATACGCTCTCAATTAACCCCGCAACAATAGCTAAATCTAATCGGCCAAAAAATACATATACAATTACAACAGTTGTCGTAGTTGCAATCATTCGCCATGTTATACCTTTAACAATGGAACGTTGATTTGTCTCTGTAAACATAATTTTCCCTGTAAAACGGTAATAATACTGAAACTATAATCTGTCTCTTATACACATCTGACGCTGCCGACGATCTACTCTGTGTAGA
>CAJXPP010000265.1 GCA_913058195.1 uncultured Gammaproteobacteria bacterium
GAGATCATGCCTAGTCTCGTGGGCTCGGAGATGTGTATAAGAGACAGTCCTTACAGTCATCTCTGACGCGTTAAAATTCAACGATAAACACAAGACCGTCATTTTTTTGACAATCAAACAAAAAAATGCTTAACTCTATACCACTGAATAGCTTACATCACCTTTAACGATGTAACTTTAAGTTTTATTGGAGAGAGTATGAGTGCAAATAATGTATTGTTAGTTGATGTCGACGAGGATCGGCGTGGACTACTATCAACCTTAGTTGAGTTCATTAACTGCCAAGTGATTATTGCTCAAGATCCTGATATTTGGTTTGAAGATGCTGGTGATTTATCTGATATAGCAATGGCAATTGTTGGCGATTGTGGTGATAAGCATCAAACAAAACAAGTATTACGGGATTTAGTTAATAATGAAGCACAAATTCCTGTCTTCCAATTAGACTTCCCTGATTCAGAAGTTACTGACTTTCCAGGCACATTAGGCTCATTACGCTTGCCAGTTAAGTACCCTCAATTGAGCAATGCTTTGCAACAAGCTACTGTTTATCGAAGTCAGCAAGAAGACAGTGGGCAGCAAGGCTATGATTACCGTCGTCTAGTGGGTAATAGTCGTTCAATGAAAGCGGTTCAACAAATGATTGACCAAGTTTCTGATTCAGATGCAAATGTATTGATCCTGGGAGAGTCAGGTACAGGTAAAGAAGTTGTAGCTCGTAATTTACATCACCTTTCTTCACGTCGGGAAAAGCCTTTTGTGCCTATTAATTGTGGTGCTATTCCTGCTGAACTATTAGAAAGCGAATTATTTGGACATGAAAAAGGCTCGTTTACTGGCGCTATTACTTCTAGAAAAGGCCGGTTTGAAATGGCTGACGGCGGCACATTATTTTTAGATGAAATAGGTGATATGCCATTGCCTATGCAGGTTAAGCTATTACGTGTTTTACAGGAACGTAATTATGAGCGTGTTGGAAGTAATAAGACTTTAACTACTGATGTGCGAGTTATTGCTGCGACGCATCGTGATTTAGAAACACATATTGCAGAAGGCCGTTTCCGTGAAGATTTATTTTATCGTTTAAATGTATTCCCGATTGAAATGCCTTCTCTGCGTGAACGACCAGAAGATATTCCATTATTAATTAATGAATTGATAACACGTGTTGAGCATGAAAACAGAGGTACGGTTCGCTTAACATCTGCTGCTATCATTTCTCTCTGCCAGCATAAATGGCCAGGCAATGTTAGAGAGTTGGCTAATGTAATTGAAAGACTAGTTATTTTGTTTCCCTATGGCACGGTGGATTATGATGATTTACCTGAAAAATTCCAGTTAGAAGGCGGTGAATTGCCCGAATCAGTAACGGCAGTGATTGAAGAAACGCCACAGCGTAAAGGGCTGCAGCAACCAGAAAAATCTGCTGAAACTTCTGAAGCAGTTGCAACAGTATCTGCTATTGAAATTGATGCACTGCCAGAAGAAGGCTTAGATTTAAAAGAGCATCTCGCTAATCTTGAATATTTATTGATCAAGCAAGCATTAGATGATTCAGCGGGCGTAGTGGCTCATGCTGCCAATAAACTTAAAATGCGTCGCACGACCTTAGTTGAAAAAATGCGTAAGTATGGCATTCAACGTGATAGTGACTAATAAAGTGTCAGTGGATTGACAAAATAGTAGCGGGACGACTTAACTCGTTGATATGTAATATATAAATATTGATAGGCATAATCCTTGCACTTCATGGCTAAGACATACCATGGAGTAGAAGGATGAATGTGAAATTATCAGATCAACAATCGTTATTAGATGCCAGTGCTATTGAAGCTGCTGCAATCTATAACTTAGGCTCATCTGAGAGTGAACCTAAGTTAAGACGTCGTACTGATTATATTACTAGTAACTTTCTACGTAATAAAAAAAATGACCTTCATTCTTTTGAGCAGACAAGCTGTTTAGCCAATAGGATGACGCAGTTGTTAGATGTACTTCCTGGTGGAGTGGTCGTTTTAGATGGTAATGGCTTAGTTCAGCAATGTAATCAGGCTGCGGTTAACCTTTTAGGCGAAGCAATTGAAGGGGAGTCATGGGCTGCTATTATTAAACGTGCTTTTAAGCCTCGGCACGATGATGGTCATGATATGTCATTGGCTGATGGGCGCCTTGTCCATATATCTACAAGTCCTCTAAAAGATGAACCTGGACAAATAATCTTGTTACAAGATGTAACTGAAACACGTCAGTTACAACAAAAAGTGTCCCATTTACAGCGACTATCTGCGATGGGTGAAATGGCGGCACGATTAGCACATCAAATAAGAACACCTCTATCTTCTGCTTTATTGTATCTATCGCCATTATTAAAAGAAGATGCTGATCCTAAATTAAAAGCACGCTTTGCAAAAAGATTGCATAACAGCATTACCCATATGGAACATCTAGTGAAAGATATGTTAGCTTTCTCACGTGGAGATATGACAGAAGCTGCTCCGGTTTCAGTTGATGAATTACTTATTAATGTTGAGCAACAGTTTTTATCTCAGCCCGACGCAGAGTGTTATCAGTTCCAGATTGAAAATACCGTTAATGAAGGGCTCATTTATGGTGGTAAGGATGGTTTAACGAGTGCTGTAAATAACCTTGTTAATAATGCCCGTCTTGCATGTGACGATCATGGGGAAATAACTATTTTTGCAGATCAAATTACTCATAATGGTGATGAGTTTATTGAAATAAGTGTTGAAGATAATGGCGTTGGCATTGCTAAAGAAGACCAAGCAAAAGTGCTGACACCATTTTTTACCACTCGTTCATCTGGAACAGGATTAGGCCTTGCTGTCGTTAAGTCAATTGCAAAGGCACATAACGGTGAAGTCTGGTTTGACAGTATTCAAGGTGAAGGCAGCACATTTGTACTTCGCTTACCTTTATATCAATTAGCCGATAAATTCACCCTCACAGCGCAGTCTTAGGAATAGTAAAATGAATAAATCGACAATTTTAGTAGTAGAAGATGATGCGGATCTTCGTAGTGCTCTGTGTGATACCTTGGAATTGGCAGGTTATGACGTATCATCGACTGATCAAGGTCAAGGTGCTCTAGATAAACTAGCAACGACACAGTTTGATTTGTTGCTAAGTGACTTGCATATGAAGCCTATGAATGGCCACACTTTATTGAAGAAGGCAAAAGCTATAACGCCTGATTTACCAGTGTTAATTATGACGGCATATGGCACAGTCCAAGGTGCTGTAGAAGCGATGCATGAAGGTGCGAGTGATTATTTGATCAAGCCCTTTGAAGCGGATGATTTACTGGATCGCGTACAACGTTATATTC
>CAJXPP010000266.1 GCA_913058195.1 uncultured Gammaproteobacteria bacterium
CTAGTCTCGTGGGCTCGGAGATGTGTATAAGAGACAGAAGTTTAATAAACGGCCTGGTGTGGCAATGACAATGTCACAGGCTTGTTGGGCGTAGTTAGCTTGTTTTGATTGTGAAAAACCACCGGTGACAATGGCCGTATTGACCTTAATGTTTCTGGCAAGCTGGGTGATTACATTCTGAATCTGAAATGCTAATTCACGTGTAGGAGCAAGTACTAATATTTTTGGATCAGGGCCGTTATTAGGCTCATCAATTAACATTTGTAAGGCTGGTAAGACAAAGGCAGCGGTTTTACCTGTACCTGTTGCTGCGCCAGCTAAAACATCTTTTCCTTCAAGAATAAAAGGGATTGATGCTTCTTGAATGGCTGTCGGTGTAGTGAATCTTAATGAAGCAAGCGCATCTAGCAACTTGTCATCAAGCATAAGATCATCAAATGTCATAGGGGTTACTTTTTAATTTCAAAGGCAATTACATTGCCAGTTAACATCATAGGAATGATGACTAAGTTTTTGTCGAGCAATACGGTGTGATCAGCACTGCCTTGTGACAGAGCAATCAATGTTGTGCTGGTACCTTCTGGCGTAATGTATAATAATTTACCTTTCATCCAGTCAGTCACAAAGTAATTACCATTGCCATCGGCTTCAAGGCCATCAAGGTTGCCAGCGGGTGTTTTGTCGCCCAAGCTTTGGATTTTTTTGCTGTTTAAATTAATTGTTTTTAGGTGACCAGCAATATCAGTTGCAAAGCCATCAGTCATATTCCCCCAACTACCAACAAGTAAATTATCACCTTCAACTAATAAACCATTTGGTTGCTCTAGTCGTTCATCGTGTAGCCAAATTTCAAACTTGTTGCCAGATAAGCGATGAATGGTATTAGTCATCATATCTGAGACATAAACATTGCCTTTAGCATCAGCTGCGACATCATTCAAAAAAATTGCTTTTGGTGCTTTATAACGCTGAGTAATTTTCTGTTGCGTAGTATCAATAACAACTAATTCATTAATGTCCGCAACATAAAGTAAATCGCCAACAAGGGCTAAACCTTTCGGTGCATTTAAGCCATCTAACCAATGTTGCTTAATGATTTTTCCATCTAGAGATAAAGTCGAAATATAGCCATTGCCATCGACATCATTAGGATTACCATTTACATTTGAGACAAATAATAGTTGTTGTTGCGCATCATAAACCACTGATTCAGGTGCTTCAAAGCTTGATTCCGATTGCCAAGCCGGCACTAAAAGTGGGCTAGCAGCCAGTGTAAAGCTAGCTAACATTAGATATACGAAGGATAGCCAAGTAGATATAGGTTTCATAATAGCCTCGAAAAGGTAGGAATTTAAGCTGTAATGATAACAGTGTTTTGTCTTGTTAGACTAAGTTAGGCGTTGACCGACAAGCACTAGCAAACTACGATAGAGGGCTAGTCTTTACCCAATCGAGCAATCTCATCATGCAACAGCCCACAACTCAGCCTGAACCCATTAAGAACTTCGCTTTATTTGAGTTAGGTTTTAGAACTTTTTTCTTATTAGCGAGCTTATTTTCTATTATCTTAACGGGCTTGTGGATGGCAACGTATACCTTCGCTTGGACATTGCCAGTAACTACCATTACACCTATTGCATGGCATGGTCATGAAATGGTATTTGGTTATGCCATTGCTGTTATAGGTGGTTTTTTATTAACGGCTGTACGTAACTGGACAGGTGTGCAGACGATTAAAGGCTTGCCGTTAGCACTACTAGGCTTATTGTGGCTGCTAGCGAGAACATTACCGTTATCTAATTCAGCTTTATTATTTGAATGGGCAGTGATCGCCGAACTACTATTTTTTATTGGTTTAATCGCTGCATTAGCTAAGCCTATTATTGAAGTAAAGCAATGGAAACAATTAATAATCATTGCTTTATTAACGATGTTTTTTGCGGCTGATATCTTGTACTTCCTAGGAGTATTCCACATTGTTAATCAAGGTGTGTCATGGGGCTTGTTTTCAGGTGTTTACCTCATTATAGCTATTATTTTTATATTAGCTGGACGCGTCATGCCCTTTTTCATTGAACGCGGTGTTGGTTATAAAGTTGAGTTAATAAATTGGCCGTTAATAGATCCGATGAGTTTAGTATTGTTAGCTGCACTTTGCTTGAGTGATGTATTCTTCAAACATACTTTATTAGTCAGCTTATTTTCAATTGGCCTAGCGATATTACATAGTATTCGGCTGGCTGGCTGGTATACCCATGGCATCTGGAAAAAACCACTTTTATGGGTGTTGTTTCTGGGTTATAAAATGTTCATCATTGGCTTTATTCTGAAAGCTGCGAATAGCTTTAATCTATACCCTTCATCAATACCGCTGCATGCTTTCACCTACGGTGGAATAGGCCTTATGTCGATAGGTATGATGTCTCGAATCTCATTGGGTCATACCGGTAGAAATATTAATGAACCTCCTAAGGCATTAACGTGGATATTCTTATGCCTCTTCATTGGGGCAATAATTAGGGTTATCGTGCCGATATTTGTGCCAACAGCTTATCTGCATATTATCGGAACAGCACAACTACTTTGGATTGTGGCTTTTGCTGGGTTCTTTTATCATTATGTGATGATCTTCATTCGTCCTAGAGTTGATGGCCAACCGGGTTAATTATAGATGTGGGCTAGCGCTTAAGACATGTACAGCCAACCATTCAGCATCAGGAATAAAAATCATTGCGGGTTCAAAGAGTGCTGCCGTTTAAAGCGGCCATCTGTTTGTATTTATTAATCGATACAATCAAGTCTGTCAGATCGGCATGCTTATAGTGTAATGAGCAATAAGCCAAAGTTAGCAAAGAGTTTATTGAGCATCATCTATTTATAAAGTTGCATAGGGGGTCTAAATTTAGGTCTGAACAGATCTGTATTGTCAGCTAGCTTTAAGGATGATTTACAGTGCAGGGGACAATTAAATATAAAGCTAACTGAAACTAATCACATAAGTCTAAAACAGTATTCATATCATCAAAGATTACTTGTAATTCTACTAAGCCATTTCGAGCTTCATCAAGTTTGCCTTCTTGATATTTAATAAATAGAGCATTAGCAATCAGGTGTACTTTTTTATGGGCTTGTTGGATTAGTTCGAGCCCTTTTCCGTCAAACAATTGTGCTCTTTTAGCTCGTTTAAGCCAAGAACCACAAGGGCACTGTGTAGCATCCAGAAGAGGCCAGTCGTCAGAATCCTTGGGCTCTGATAGGACTGTCTCTTATACACATCTCCGAGCCCACGAGACTAGGCATGATCTCGT
>CAJXPP010000267.1 GCA_913058195.1 uncultured Gammaproteobacteria bacterium
GCAGCGTCAGATGTGTATAAGAGACAGAGAAGACACAGATTTATTAGCAGTGATGACGGAGGCAGCCGATCAATTTGTAATTCATAGTCCAGAAAACATGGATGCCCTGATTCAACGTTGGTTTGGCCATAAATTAGACTTTGGTCATGTGTAATAGTCCCCATAGTTAAATTAAAATACATACTTTAAAAGATTGAGATTGTAAATGAGAGATTGGACACGTTGGCATACGCCACAGAGACGGTTTATGCCTGCAGAATTAGCCCCTTGGTTGATGGATTCGGGATCATTAACTCGTCGTTTAAAAATGCATAATAAGAATGGTTTTTCTGTCAAAGTACTTGGTAACCATTGGATTAAGCCTCTCACAGATGAAAGCCTATCTTTACGGCTGCCCACTTCACAAATGGCCTATCAACGCGAAGTGAGTTTGATGGATGGTGAGCAAGCGAATGTTTATGCACGAACAGTGATTCCTTTAAATACATTTTGTTCGATGAAGCAGCGCTTTACTGCTTTGGGAACCAAGCCGCTTGGAGAGTTATTGTTTACCGATCCATCTGTGAAACGTGGACCAATAGAGGTGGCTTGTTTAAAACCTAAGCAATGGCTGTATGAAATGGCTTTATTAGAAGAAGATTATAGAGTAGAAGCGTTGTGGGGACGACGCTCACAATTTCATATAGGCGGCAAAATATTATTAGTTAATGAGATATTTTTGCCGACTTTACTAGGAAATTAACAATGAGACAGCTCTATCAGAAAATAGATCCTTATCTTCGCTTAATGAGGATTGATAGGCCAATAGGTATTTTATTATTGTTATGGCCGACCCTATCAGCATTGTGGATTGCTGCTGAAGGTAAGCCTGATCTAACTGTATTTGTCGTGTTTGTTTTAGGAGTGATTATCATGCGGTCTGCAGGCTGTGTAATTAATGATTATGCTGATAGAAAGGTCGATGGCTTAGTTGAGAGAACGGCAAACAGACCACTCATTACCGGGGAGTTGCAAGCTAGGGATGCTCTAAAATTATTTGCGGGTTTAGGCTTTGTAGCTTTTCTATTAGTACTACTATTGAATAACTTAACGATTGCAATGTCTGTAGTAGGATTGTTTTTAGCCGCGACCTACCCTTTTATGAAACGTTATACCTACTTACCTCAGGTATACCTCGGTGCAGCATTTGGCTGGGCAATTCCTATGGCTTTTGCAGCACAAACCAATACAGTGCCAACAGTTGCATGGCTATTGTTTATTGCTAATATCTTATGGACAACAGCCTATGATACTTATTATGCTATGGCTGATAGAAAGGATGATTTACATGCAGGGGTAAAGTCGACAGCGATCCTATTTGGTGACGATGACAAAGTCATTATTGCTATTTTGCAGCTCAGCTTTCTAGTTGTAATGGTATTAGTAGGTAGCCAATTAGCGTTAAGTAGTAGTTATTACATTGGTATTGCTGTTGCTCTAGTTCTTTTTATCTATCAGCAGAAGCTAACTAAAAACAAACAAGCGGCACAGTGTATGCATGCTTTTTTAAATAATAATTGGGTAGGTGCAGCATTATTTTCTGGTATTGTTGTCCATTATGCTATGAGTTAAAACTTTAACGAGGTTCAATGTGAGCGGAAATTTATATACCCGTAAAATGGAGGAGATGTATGACACCATCTCCCAGCAATGCGAGGAGTTAAATACCGAACTGGACAAGCTAGGGCCTTTAGCGAAACAAATGCATTTATTGTCATCAAATGCAGTGAGTAGTGCTGCACGAGCAGGTAGCGATGGAAATGCATTTCGTGTTTTAACGCAAGATATACAACTATTAGGTGATGATATTTCTGGGAGTATCAATGATTCACAGCTGTTAATAGGTACAGTGATTACTTTAGCCTCTGAGTTAGTGACATTATTTTCTCATTACATGGATCAAATTAACTGTGAACATCAGCTTGAAGACACTAAAAATGGCTCATCGAACACCTTTACGGACACAGATAAACAGTCAATTATTAAAGAAATTAATTATCACAATCGTAAGCTATCTCAAAATATCGGCTTATTAACCAGTGCTTTAGATCCAATTGGTGTAGTGGTCAAAAAAGGTGAGTATATAGCGATATTCTCATCGGTTGAGGCCGCTAATGCTGGTCAGTATGGCGAAAGCTTTGAGGCTGTAGCATCAATGTTAAGAGTACTAGTTGGACGGCTTTCTCAGCAATCAAAACGACAACAGTCACTATTACGAGATTTATCTGAGGCAATGGAACTACAAAGTAATCAAGAAAAACTGATTTATAAGTGGTAAATAAATTGTAAAAAATGAGTCCATATAGTGTTGTTCTGATCTTTTAAAGCTGGAGTAGCGTATCTTCAGTTAATCTATTTATGGAGGAATAGTGAGATCTATGAGGTTGATATTGATTGTATTTTTGATGCAGGCTAACTTCATTTTGGCGGATATATTTCGCTATCAGGATGATACTGGTGCGATTAGTTTTAGTGATCAGGCTGTCGAGAACTCGACAAAAATAGAGCTTCCTGAAAAAGAGTATCGTTATAAGCATTACGTAAAACGTGTTTATGATGGCGACACTATTATTTTACAAAACAATGTTAGAGTTCGTTTACTGGGTATAAATACACCGGAAATTGAAAGCCGTCACAGGCAGGGTGAAGAAGGAGGGGTTACAGCAAAGGAATGGCTGAAGAATAAGTTGAGTCAAGGCGCTGTATATCTAGAATACGATCAACAAAAGAAAGATAAGTATGGTCGCGCTCTCGCTCATTTATTCTTAGAAAATGATGAACATATCAATGAAACTATGGTCCGATCTGGTCTGGCATCAAGTAATATTATCCCTCCTAATCTTGGCTATGTAGACGAGTTAGTCGAAGCTGAACATAAGGCTCAACAGCTCAAGATCGGAATATGGGCTATGAAAAGTTATCAAGCTCTTTCGGTTAAAAAATTATCAAAAAAGAACAAACTATCAGGTTGGCATCGTTTTCTTGCTACACCTGTTGATATAGTAGAAACAAGAAAATATGTGCGGTTAGTTTTGACCGATAAGGTTGATATTCGGATACCGAAAGACAATCGATATTTGTTTCCAGATTTAGCTTCTTATATTGGTAAAAGCTTGGAAGTTAGGGGTTGGGCATCACGCAAAAAAGCACATTATTCAATCCTAATTCGTCACCCAAGTGCACTTGTCCTCCTTTAAAAAAAGCATGGAACTGTTATATATTTCTGTCTCTTATACACATCTCCGAGCCCACGAGACT
>CAJXPP010000268.1 GCA_913058195.1 uncultured Gammaproteobacteria bacterium
GGCAGCGTCAGATGTGTATAAGAGACAGCCACATAATGATACCTCCATAAATTATTTAGTGTTAGCAAAGTAATTTTTACTAACATGAGATAAATTATATCTAATAGCAAAAGCTATGAATATAAGTGAAAAACTTGAGATGAATCAGGATTTTCCTCTATGAACGTAATTTATTGCGATTAATATAAAGCCATTGAATAGCAATGATAGGAATAGCAGAAATAATCTTCCCATCGAGCAATAATTGATACACCTCATCAAACTTCATTGTGGTGACTGAAATATCTTCATCTTCATGATCTAGGCCATGAAGACCACCTACATGGGTAGTATCTACCTTGCCATAAAATAATGTTAGCAGCTCAGAAGTGCCACCTGGAGAAGTGAAAAACTCATTGATTTTGATAAGCTCTTGGATCTTACAACCCGCTTCTTCAATAGATTCTCTATAAGCGACTTCTTCTGCTATTTCGCCTTCTTCAATAGCACCAGCGACTATTTCCAATAGCCATGCATTATCAGGAAACTGTAATGCACCAACTCGAAATTGTTCAATAATAACCACTTCATCACGACTAGGATCATAAAGTAATACGGCTACACAATTGCCACGATGAAATATCTCTCGTTTAATTGGAGAGCTCCAGCCACCTTTGAATAGCGTATGTTTCAAGGTGATTTCTTTTAAACTAAAAAAACCTTTATAGCAGCTTGCTTCTTCAATTATTTCGAATTGTTTAGTCATAAGGTTACTTAATATCAATTTGGGGTGTTTTTGGGGCTGGTTTAGTAAATGCTAATTGTGTATCAAAGCCTTTCAAGCGGCGAATAGTGGCTGTAAATCGCGCGCCGCCTTTTTCAGTATGCTCAAGCTTTATGGGTAAATAATTTAGTTCAGGCGCACACCATAAGATACTTTGTCGTTTACTCGATTTATCGCGTAAACGAATTAATTTCACCGCTTTTATTTGACCCAGTGGTGTTGAGATGATTTCGGAGTCTAGCATTTCGATATTGTATGTTTTGAGTTTCCCACCATCCGCTATTTGATAACTAAACCGTGTTTCATCTTTGCCAAGATCAGTCATCAAAGCTAATTGGTAAACAAGTTTATCCAGAGTGTTTTCATGAATATTCAGCTTCCAAGGTTGCTTTCTATCATCAATATGAACACGCTGATTCTGCCAATCAAAGTCTAGGTGGAGATACTTTTCTTTTTTACCGCCAGTTCGCTGGTAAAGGTAAGACAAGGGGATGATACTGCTACCATTTGATTGAAATGTACTACTTTCTTCAACAAGGTCGGGCTTAAAAAAAGCAAAAACACCTTTAGCATGTGTTGCAGATGAGAAGTGACGAGTACCATTACTCTGTGTGACTAAGCTACGTTTAAGCTCACCTGCTTGTAGGCCATTAAGCTTAACCAAATAATTGGCAGAGAAATCAGGAATGTCTTGTGCCAACAGCCATTGTGGTAGCAAGGATAGAAAGACAAGGCTGATGATTAGTTTCATAAATATATAGCTTGTTATTAATTCTCTGCAATCAGTTGTGCAATGGCTTTGGGGTAGAGTGTATGTTCTTGTTTAAGGACCCTAGCAGCAAGTGTTTGCTCTGTATCACCTTCTAATATGGCAACGCGTGCTTGTAAGACCACAGGGCCGTCATCAAGTTCAGGCGTGACAATATGAACACTTGCACCATGCTCTTTTTCACCGGCATCAATCGCGCGTTGATGTGTATTCAAACCTTTGAATTTTGGCAATAAGGCAGGATGAATATTGATCAGTTTTCCTGCAAAGTGCTCTACAAATTCAGTGGTAAGAATGCGCATAAAGCCTGCTAAAACAACTAATTTTGGTGAGTATTTGTCGATCTCTTTTGCCATAGCTTGATCAAATGACTGTCGCGACTCAAATTGTGTGTGATCAATTGCAGCAGTAGGAATATTCTGTTGTTGAGCATAAAGTAAGCCAGCAGCATCAGGACGATTACTAATTACTGCTGCAACAGTTACATCAAGACTACCGGACTTAATTGCTTCAACAATTGACTTCATATTGCTGCCACGACCAGAAATTAAGATGACAATGGCAGGTTTAGTGGTGCTAGTCATGTTTAACGAATAACCACATCTGGTATTGCTGTATCTGACTGTTCAATTTGACCGATAAGTGATGCAGACTCGCCCAATTCAGCAAGAAGATCCAATGTTTGTTGTGCATCTTGCTTGGCAACACAAACCACCATACCAATACCATTATTGAAGGTGCGGTACATTTCTTCATCAATGACATTGCCTTGCTGTTGTAGCCAGTCAAAGATAGCAGGGCGCTGCCAGCTATCAGCATTAACTACAGCAGTGACATTATCAGGTAGAACACGAGGAATATTTTCTAATAAACCACCGCCAGTAATGTGTGACAAAGCGTGGATATTTACTTTTTCGTGCAGTTTCAACAATGATTTAACGTAAATACGAGTCGGTGCTAATAGCTGCTCGCCTAGTGTGCTGTCACCAAATGGGCTGGATAAATCATCACTACTACGCTCAAGGATCTTACGAATCAATGAATAGCCATTAGAATGTGGGCCAGAAGAAGCTAGGCCGATTAACACATCACCAGCTTGTACTTGTGTGCCATCAATTGTATTTTCTTTTTCAACCACACCCACACAGAAGCCAGCTAAATCATAATCGCCATCTTCATACATGCTTGGCATTTCAGCTGTTTCACCACCAACAAGTGCCGCGCCTGCGAGCAGACAACCATCGGCAATACCTGATACAACGGATGTTGCAATATCAATATCAAGTTTACTAGTGGCATAATAATCTAAGAAGAAAAGTGGCTCAGCACCTAATACGATAATGTCATTGACACACATTGCAACAAGATCGATACCAATTGTGTTGTGAATACCCGTTTCAATCGCAAGACGGAGTTTTGTACCTACGCCATCAGTACCTGACACTAATACAGGTTGCTTATAACGATCGAGAGGTAATTCAAACATACTGCCAAAGCCGCCAAGACCGGCCATAACACCTGGGCGACGAGTTTTAGCTGCTAATGGTTTGATGCGGTTAACGAGTTCATTACCCGCTTCAATATCCACGCCTGCGTCGCGGTAACTAAGAGAAGAGGCTTTGGTATCGTTTGTGTCGGTCATGTGTTAATTCCTGAAGTCAAAAAATGGCATACACGCCACTAAAAACAGCGTGATAGCTGTCTCTTATACACATCTGACGCTGCCGACGA
>CAJXPP010000269.1 GCA_913058195.1 uncultured Gammaproteobacteria bacterium
AGATCATGCCTAGTCTCGTGGGCTCGGAGATGTGTATAAGAGACAGGTATATTATTCAAATAATCAGATAGGAGAATAGGAAGCTGTTTTAATGTATCTATTTGCTTAATTTTCATACTGAATCTAGAGATTGAAACCCATATGAAGTGCTTCTCTTTGTTGCTATGTTACTTATAAAGTAAATGTCTAAGTAACTATCATTCATTCTAGCAACTGTATGCGGTTATATCTCTAAATTTTATGTAGTTATAACCATACTGTTATTTTGTTGACAATATTGTTTGCATTGTTTTTGCGTTCCACTCTTTAGCACCAAGAGCTTGGTAAATCAACTTACCTTCTGGACTGACTAAGTAGGTCATCGGAAGACCAGGTATTTTCCAGCCTTTAACGCTTGCTGTATCGTCCATTAAAATAGTGAAGTCAACATTGATATTATCTAAAAAAAGATTAATGTCATCTGAAGGTGGGCCAGCATGTACAGCGATAATTTCAAAATCACTATTTTCAGCCTCAAGTTGATCAGACATAGCTTGCATTGCCGGAAACTCTTTTATACATGGCGAACACCAGTCAGCCCAGAAGTTAACTAATACATATTTACCTCGATATGAATCAAGGCTCACTTGTTCGCCATTGATATCAGGTAAAGTGAAATTGGTAGCCTCAGGAGCCTCCTTCATTGGAAACATCATTGGCTCAGCATAGGCTGTGCTTAAAGTACCGATGAGCAGTGAAGCAATAAATAGTGTTGTTTTAATCATCTTAGTGAGCATCATATGTTGTATCACCTACTGGAGTTGTAAAGGCATCTGAAATTAGGGCTTCAACATTATCACCGGTTAATGTTTTTAGAAAACTAACGATATCCGTTACTTCATCTTCGCTTAGACCAAGTGGCTTAATTAATGGAGATTGCGTTACATTGGCAAAGCCACCTTGGTTATAAAAGGCAATTACTTGTTCTAATGAACTAAATGAACCGTCATGCATATACGGTGCTGTTAACGCAATATTTCGTAGGCTCGGTGTACGGTAACGCCAGCGATCATCTGGGTTTTGAGTCACTTCGTATTGACCTAAATCGCTGATTGGTATGTAGCCAGCTTTTATTTTTGTACTTTTCTTCATATTGACATAGTGACCAGGTGCAACGAGCATTCTTTCATATTCAGGCTCTTTACTCATAGAAATGTTCCAGCCTAAACCCGTATTGTGCAATTGATTGTCAGTGAATAGTGCATAGTCTTCATTAACGCTATGACACGCAATACAATTAGCTTTACCTTGAAATAGTTTGAAGCCACGTTGCGCGCTATCAGAAATAGCCTGTTCTTCCTTAGCAAAATACCAGCGGTCAAATGCAGAGTTACCCGATACCAGTACACGCTGATAGGTAGCCAGTGCTTGGCCAATGGTGACAAATGATGCTGCCTCACCGTTAAACGCTTTTGCAAAGAGATCGCTGTATTCAGGGAGACTTTGAACTTTCTCAACAACCTTACCGATTGAAGGCATGGCCATTTCATTTCGAGCAAGAAGTGGCGACCAAACTTGATTTTCTAAGTTGGTTTCGCGTCCATCGTGAAATAAAGCGGTTAAATACGCTGTGTTATATATAGTGGGTGAATTACGTCTAACGATACGCCCTTCAAATCCAAGCGGTTTTTCTAGTTCATTATTTGTAAACCCTTGCTCAGGTATGTGACACATGGCGCATGAGTTTGTATTATTTAATGATAAACGGCGATCAAAAAATAAGCGTTTACCTAACTCTATTTTTTCGATTGTTATAGGGTTATCTTCTGGAACAGGAATAGCGGGTAATCCAAGCGGCGGGTGTTGTAATACTTTTAAAAGATCTGTTTTTTGACCTTTACGCATAGTAATACTAAGTGAATCTGTTGTGTAATCTTTAGAATAATACTCTTTCTTACTATCACCAGGACCAACACGTACCTCTAGTCTTTTCTTTTCAAGGTTAGCAGTATTATTTTTTGAATCTAACGCTATATTATCTTCGAGTAATAATGTTTTAACATCATTAATAATAATATCCGGGTGTAAGAAGGAAACACTGTAGATGTTTCTTATTTTTAGCTCAGGATCTATAAGGAAAACTCGCATAATATGAGAAAAAGCTTCTGATTCAGTACCATCATCATTAATTTTCAGCTGTATAGATTGATTATAGTCTTCAAGAATAGGCATTAGCGTTTCTTGCGACTCAGCGGTTAAATAGGTCCATGGCACTTCTTTTTCTGTGGCCATATTATGATGTTCATGACCACCGCCATGGCCTTCATGTTCATCATGGGCACCTTCACTTAATAGTTTTAATACTTCAGGAGTATCATTTTTTTGGTCAAAACTCATGCTAACAAGTTGTAAATGTTCGCTTAAACCAGGGATCATTTTTGCTTCTTGTCTGATCCGGTTAAACACTAGGTGACTAAGAGGACACCCATTGACATCATTACACTGGCTATACATAAAGTTTAAAACAGTATATTTGCCTTTGAATAGCTTATGGTATTGAACATAATTACTATCAACATCAAGGACTTTTGCATTTTGGGCATCACCCAAAGCAGGGAGTTTATAACTCCCTGCTTTGGGGGCCACAAAATCTAATTCGCCATATCCAGGAGCGAGCATTTGTACAACCGGCTGTTCTTGACTTTGTTCTGCTGAAATTACAGCTGGCGAAAGTACTGAGGTTAATACAAGTACCGCTATTTTTAAATTTGAATATGACATATGAACCTAAATTAGATTATTTTTTCATTGCTACTTTGTTTGAATCTGCTTGCTCTCTCATGGCTTGTTTGCCATAAAGTGAGTAAGCACCAAAACGCATTTGATGAGCACGTCCTAGTTTTTCTGCATGGAAATCAATGCTGAACTGTTCAGTCATGTCTTTACCATCCCAATGGAAAAGTTTTAAGAATTGGTCATTATCTTCACCCTTCTTATCCCAGTTACCTAGTAGAGATGTGGTGTAGTACAAACGTTTACCATCCCAGCTTGAAGAAACCATATTGACTTGGTTACCAATTTTCTTAGAAAACTTAAGCGTAGGGTGATGTGGATCGGTAATATCATAACCACGTGTCATACCATCTAAGAAAGTATTAACCCATAATGTTGCATCATCACTACTAATTGAAATATCAACTGGTAAAGGAATATCTGCTGGGTTGCCGATATCTGAAACATTCGTTGCAGTCCATTTACCTGAAGTCGTTTCTTCTTCTAGT
>CAJXPP010000270.1 GCA_913058195.1 uncultured Gammaproteobacteria bacterium
TGCAAGGTGTGAACGATCCCAAGAATAAAGTCAGTGCTGAGGTTGCAGCCCGGATGCTGAAGGAGGATGATCTTTTATTGCTTTGGGACCAACGATTCATATGTAGTGCAACAAGAATTAAACAGTTTTATAGTACTGTGGTTTCAAAGATGAAGACCCGGAAAGCGAAACTTGAAAAGGCAAAGAAACAGAAGGGAGGTCCTAGCCCACATGACTCATCATCCGACAATACAATCTCTCAAGAGTCTCAACTAGAAAACGACGAAACAGGCCAAAGTACTGATGCTCAACTTGAAAGTAACGGTGAAAATGAAAATGAAAGTACTGATTATATACAAGATGTCCTAGAAGCACGTGATAATCTGATAGGAGACAATGTAGTTGATGTCAATATCTAGTTTAAATTCATTTCTTTATAGAATTGTTTTGACAAAAGTCTTAGGATTTAGTAATAAATATAAGTGTTCCATTAGTAGTTAGACTTGCAGGAACAAACTTTAAAGAAGGAAAAGAAATTTTAGATAATTCAGGATTAAAATTAATTTCAGCAGAAAATTTAGATGATGCTGCACAAAAAATAGTAGAGGCTATAAAATAGAATGTCAGTTTTAATTGATAAAAATACAAAAGTTATATGCCAAGGTTTTACAGGTACACATGGAACTTTTCATTCAGAACAAGCATTAAAATATGGAACTAATCTTGTGGGTGGAGTTACTCCAAAAAAGGGAGGACAAAAACATCTTGACCGTCCAGTATTTAATACTGTAGCTGAAGCAAAACAAGAAGTTGGTGCTGATGCAACTATGATTTATGTGCCAGCAAAATTTGCAGCAGCAGCTATAATAGAAGCTATTGATGCATCTATTGAGCTTATAGTTTGTATTACTGAAGGTATACCAATTCAAGATATGCTTCGTGTTAAACAAAAGCTAAATAGTTCAAAAAGCAGATTGATAGGACCTAATTGTCCAGGAATAATTACTCCCGATGAATGTAAGATTGGAATTATGCCTGGAAATATTCACAAGAAAGGTTCTGTTGGAATTGTTTCAAGATCTGGAACTTTAACTTATGAGGCAGTTGCACAAACAACTGAAAATGGATTAGGACAAAGTACTTGTGTTGGTATTGGCGGCGATCCTATTCATGGAATGGATTTTATCGAATGTTTAGCTTTGTTTGAAGCCGATCCCCAAACTGAAGGGATTGTTATGGTAGGTGAGATTGGCGGTCAAGCAGAAGAAGATGCTGCTGAGTATATCCGTGATCATGTGACCAAGCCGGTAGTTGCCTATATTGCCGGTTTAACGGCACCTGCTGGCAAGCGAATGGGTCATGCAGGTGCTATCATTAGTGGTGGTCAAGGTACTGCTGAAGCAAAATTGCAAGCATTAGCCGCAGTCGGCGTACATATCGCCCGTTCGCCAGCTGAAATGGGCGATCGTATGCTTGAAGCAATGGCTCAATAAAATGAGTACTGAATTTTGTCTCATTATGGGTCAGATAAACCCTGTAGTGGGCGATGTTGCAGGTAATGTAAATAAAATTATTGCTGCAGCTGAGCAAGCAAAAGATGAATTTAAAGCTGATTTAATTGTATTTCCTGAATTAACTTTAACAGGCTATCCGCCAGAAGATTTATTACTTCGCCCAGGATTAAACAAACGAGTTGAAAAAGGGCTTGAAAAGTTAAAGCTCACTATCAAAGATATTGCTGTTCTAGTCGGTCATACAGCTGGCGTTGCTGGCGAAGAGTTATACAATGCTGCCTCAATGATCGCTGATGGTGAATGTTTAGGAACCTATTACAAGCATCATCTACCAAACTATGGTGTGTTCGATGAGCAACGCTATTTTGTTGAAGGCAAAGAAGCGTGTGTTATTGATTATAAAGGCCTTAAGCTAGCCATCACGATTTGTGAAGATATTTGGTTTTCAGAGCCAGCTGCCCAAGCATTAGATGCAGGTGCTGAAATTATTTTGAATCTGAATGCATCACCCTTTAGGCAAGGTAAGTGGCAGCTTCGCGAAGTAGAAGTTAAGCAACGGGTTATTGAAACAGGCTTGCCGGTTGTCTATGTTAATCAGATCGGTGGCCAAGATGAATTGGTATTTGATGGCTGTTCGTTTGCTTTATCAAATACAGGTGAAAAGATTGTTCGTGCACCATCATGGCAGCAAGGCCTATTTCCTATTGATATAGAGCATGATTCAAATGGTCAACTTATACTTAGTGGTGAGCTGGCAAGCAAGGACACTGAATTAGCCATGGTCTATCAGGCTTTAGTTACTGGTTTACGTGACTATGTAGAAAAAAACCGCTTTCCTGGTGTTGTTATTGGCTTATCAGGCGGAATAGATTCAGCACTTACCTTAGCATTGGCGGTAGATGCCCTTGGATCTGAGCGTGTTAGTACCGTTATGATGCCTTCTCGTTACACTGCACAGATGAGTCTTGATGATGCAAAAGAAATGGCTGATATACTCGGCGTTAAACATGAAGTGATAGCAATAGATGATTTATTCGAACAATTTTTAGCAACACTTTCAGAACAGTTTTCAGGCACTGAAGTTGGTACGACAGAAGAAAATATTCAAGCCCGTATTCGAGGCGTAATTTTGATGGCGATTTCGAATAAAACAGGTACGATGGTTTTATCAACGGGTAATAAGAGTGAGATGGCTGTAGGCTATTCAACGTTGTATGGTGATATGGCTGGTGGGTTTTCACCGCTTAAAGATGTTTATAAAACCTTGGTTTATCAGTTGAGTAACTATCGCAATACAATTTCCAATACAATTCCTGAGCGTATTATTACACGGCCTCCATCGGCTGAATTGGCAGATGACCAACTTGATCAAGATAGCTTACCGCCCTATGATATATTGGATAGTCTATTAGAGTCATATATCTCTGAGGATGAATGTTTTGAAGATATTGTAGCTTCTGGAATAGATGCTGAAATGGTTTCAAGAGTTATCAAAATGGTGGATAGAAATGAATATAAACGCCGCCAAGCACCACCAGGAATTCGAATAACTAGCCGAGCTTTTGGGCGAGACAGGCGATACCCAATTACTTCTGGGTATAGTGTCAATTCAATAATAGAATAGGAAAGAGAGATGAAGAAAATTGAAGCAATCATTAAACCTTTTAAACTTGATGATGTACGTGAGGCATTATCTGATATTGGTGCTGTCTCTTATACACATCTGACGCTGCCGACGATCTACTCTGTGTAGAT
>CAJXPP010000271.1 GCA_913058195.1 uncultured Gammaproteobacteria bacterium
CTCGGAGATGTGTATAAGAGACAGGTTCAGGGGCACACGGACGATCAGCCGATCCGAAATGGACAGTTTCCATCTAATTGGGAACTGTCAGCTGCACGGGCAGCTAGTGTGGTTCATTTACTCGATCGTTATGGGCTTGAACCTAATAGAATGTCAGCGATAGGTTATGGCGAGTTTCAACCCATCGCAGATAATGCAACCCTCGAAGGGCGGCAGAAAAACCGTCGCGTTGTATTAGTAGTTTTAGGTAGCCAACATAGTCGACGATCGTTAGAGGTATTTTCTCCTCTGCCAAAAGCAACTAAAACTAATAAGCCAAGCCAAGTTACGACTCCTAAAAACAACCCACAAACTCAACCTATATCAGGAACTACACCATGACCATCTGGGCTGTTGCAAATCAAAAAGGTGGCGTAGGAAAAACAACTACAGTCGTCAGTTTAGCCAGTTTATTAGCTGAACAAGGCCAACCGACATTAATTTTAGACATGGATCCCCATGGTTCTCTAACAAGTTATTTTGGTCATGATCCTGACACCATAGAAAACAGTATTTATACCCTGTTCCAAAAAATGGATTCCAGTCCAAACTCTGCCATATTTAATTCCTTAAAAAAGACAAATTGTAGTAATTTGTACTTATTACCCGCTTCAACAGCAATGGCAACGTTAGATCGCCAATTAGGTGCTCAAGGTGGCAAAGGTCTTGTTATCAAAAAAACCTTAGCAGTTCTTAAAGATCGTTTTCCTAATATTTTGATTGACTGCCCGCCTATGCTCGGTGTTTTAATGATTAATGCGCTTGCAGCATGTGATCAATTATTAATCCCAGTGCAAACTGAGTTTCTAGCGCTTAAAGGCTTAGAAAGAATGCTCCATACATTAGGAATGATTAACCATTCCCGTAAGCAGGGTTTACCCTATGTGATTATCCCAACAATGTATGATAAACGTACTAATTCATCCGTTCAAAGTTTAAAAAGTTTGAATGATGTTCATGGTATTGGTGTTTGGGATAAAGTCATCCCTATCGATACCCATTTTCGTGATGCCAGCAGAGCAGGTATCCCATTACCGGTTATGAAACCAAGTTCGCGTGGAGTCATTGCTTATACAGAACTATTGAAGTATTTAACCCACATTGAACACAATCCAGAAGAGTTACCTCATGTCTAAGTCTGATAGCCTTGCTGAGCACCAACAAGCATTATTAAGCTATTTACAAGACATGCTAACTGAAAGTACTGATGCGCTACAAAGCAACGATAAGCTACCAGTTTCTGCTGATGAAGATTGGAAACTTTCACCTTTTCAAGCCCTATTGATTGATGTTCAAGGCTTACAACTTGCTATACCAGAGCAGCAGTTGCAAAGTATCCAACTTAAACCTAAACTCAGTGTGAAAATGGAGAATAATAAACCTGACTGGCTTATAGGCTCCAAGCAACAGCTTCAAATAGTAGATACAGGGAAAATAATTTTGCCTTCAGAATATCAAGAGAAGCAAAATAATTCAGATTTCATTATTGTTATTTCTGAAGGGAAATGGGCGCTAGACTGTAATAAAATTAATAAGGTTATTACATTATCACCAGGTTTAGTAAAGTGGCGACAACAGGCTGGCAATCGTCCTTGGCTAGCAGGTACCATTCTTGAACACAAATGCGGTATATTAAATGTCAATGCTTTAATCGAACAACTTGAAGTTGAAACACGTAATTTATAGTATTAGTTTGGCATGAACACTGCTAGTACAACTATAAACACAGGATGCCAATATTTTGTCGGCCTCCTTTTCTGACATTATTTATTGTCATAATGTTAAAGGTTAAAAATAATGAGTCAAAATGACAAAGCACTAGATGACCCTGTTTTACAGTGGGTGACTTATCAGCTAGAAAACGAGACCTATGGCATTAATGTAATGCAAGTACAGGAAGTACTACGTATTACAGAGATAGCGCCAGTACCTGGTGCACCAGCCTATGTATTAGGTATTATCAACTTACGCGGTAATGTAGTGACAGTTATCGATACGCGAAGTCGTTTTGGCTTACCAGAAGAAAAAAGTGATGATAGTTCTCGTATTATTATCGTGGAGGTTAACGGCAACGTTATTGGTATGCTGGTTGATAGTGTTGCAGAAGTAGTCTATTTACATCAATCAGAAATTGATACTGCCCCTAACGTTAATAATGATGACAGTTCTCGTTTTATCCAAGGTGTGTGTAGCAGAGATGAACAATTATTAATTTTAGTCGATGTTGATAAATTATTATCTGAAGAAGAAATATCAGATCTCGCGCGTACATAACATAGGAAACATTGAATAATGGCTGAAGATATCACCCCGATACAGCCATTAACACCGTCATTGCCGACATCCTCTCCTTCAGAGGATAAACGTCAGGATAAAGAAAAGCAGCTACCTAATGACAAAGGTAGCGATAATAAAACAGACAGTGGTGATGAGAAAAAACCACATCGTGGACTATTTGATGAATATGTTTAAAGGGCGCTTGTATGCGCAGGAGTTCATAAAATGACAATTTATTTAATCATTGCAGGCATTGCTTCGCTCGCCGCCTTAATTATTACGAGCACAAGTTATCGTTTATTTAAGCTAAATAAAGCGCAGGCTGCAAAAATTGCCGACTTACAAAATCAATTGTCGGCATTATGTGCAGGAGCAGTAGGTGCAGATAATAGAATAGTAAAGTTCGAACAGGTACTTAACCAATTAAAAGAACATCAAAATACACTTGATTTAGGCATGTCATCACAACATAGTTATGATCATGCAATTCGACTCGCTAGAAAAGGAGCTGGAATGGACCAATTAATTGATAACTGTAATTTAAGTGATGAGGAAGCTCATCTTATTAATCGACTTCATGGCAGCGACAATTCTGCTTTCAAACAAGAATTTCATTAAGCTTGAGGTAATGTATCCTGTGGCATTCCCACTAAATAACCTTGAATATAATCAACGCCATAACTAATTAATAGATCCATTGTTGCTTGATCTTCCACAAATTCTGCAACTGTTGTCTTACCCAAACTATGGGCAATATCAACCATTGATTTTACTAATAATTTATCTACTGAATCATTCAGTAAGTTAGTAATAAAACTACCATCAATTTTAAGTATATCCACAGGGAATTGCTTCAAATACTGTCTCTTATACACATCTCCGAGCCCACGAGACT
>CAJXPP010000272.1 GCA_913058195.1 uncultured Gammaproteobacteria bacterium
ATATCTTATATTTTTGTATTGTTATTTGTAGATGCAAGAACTAGTTCAAAAGTGAAAGGTGTTGACATAAGCGACTATTTTCCCTATATTTTCTCTTCTCGATATATTCTCATAAAGAGGAAATAGAAATGCTAACTGAGCGTCAACAAGATACTTTAAATTTCATCCGACAGTATATAAATGAAAATGATAAAGCCCCATTGATTAGTGAAATATCAAAAGGCTTGGGCATTGTGTCTCAGGGAACAACGCACCGTTATATACAAGCATTAGTTGATGCAGGATATATCGAAAGACTAGTTGGTCGAACACGAGGCTTACGACTGGTTGGCGAGTCTCAGGACGAAGCGAATTTTTCTCTCAAACTTCCATTTATGGGTAAAGTAGCTGCCGGGCGGTTAATCGAAGCTGTCCCTGATGAATCTGAAATTGATCTTGGTGAGATGTTCTCTGGTAAAGATCGCTTTGTGTTGAAAGTGAATGGTGATTCGATGATTGATAAGGCTATTATGTCTGGTGATTATGTTGTTATGCAGGCGCAACTTACTGCTAATCATGGTGATATTGTTTTGGCTTTGGTTGATTATCATGATGCAACATTAAAGACATTATTACTTAATAACAATGGAACGGTAACTTTGCAACCGGCTAATGAAAATTTTGAACCAGTCACGCTATCTGCTGAACGAGTTATGATTCAGGGCGTTGTTGTTGGTCAGATGCGTACTTACCCATAGAGCACTAGATGAGTTCGTGCCAAATAATTTGTATCCTTAAAGCTTACTAGAGCTAGATTAGGAATATTTATCTCACACTTTTTGAGGGCTACATGAGTAACAAACAAACGTTAATAGTGATTGGTAATGGAATGGCAGGCATGCGCACAATAGACGAACTATTGAAATTATCGCCAGATAAATATGATATTACAGTCTTTGGTGCTGAAGCTTATTGTAATTATAATCGTATTATGCTCTCACCCGTTCTGGCAGGAGATAAAACCATTGATCAAATTATTCTTCATGACTTTCAATGGTATCAAGACAAAAATATCAGCTTACACACCAGCAAGGAAATTATAGGAGTTGACCCTGTTCATCAAACCGTTACCACGGATGATGGTAGTCAAGTTAACTACGATAAATTAATTTTAGCTACAGGTTCTAACCCCATTATTTTGCCTCTTAAAGGTAAGGACTTAGAGGGGGTGATTACCTTTCGTGATATTGATGATGTCAAGATTATGATTGAAGCGGCCAAAACGCATAAAAAAGCAGTTGTGATTGGTGGTGGACTGCTCGGTTTAGAAGCTGCCAATGGCTTAATGGTGCAAGGCATGGATGTCACGGTTGTGCAACGCGGCAGTATCTTAATGAATCAGCAACTTGATCAAGCGGCGTCTGATTTGTTGCAATCTGAGCTCGAACAAAAAGGTCTGACATTTTTAGTTGATTGTGAAACAACCGAATTTATAGGGCAGGATCGAGTCGAAAAAGTACGCTTTAGCAATGGCACTGAAGTTGAAACTGATTTAGTTGTAATGGCCGTGGGTGTTCGCCCCAATATAGCCTTGGCACAACAATCAGGCATTATGTGTGAACGCGGTATGTTGGTTGACGATACATTAAAAACCCATTCTAAAAATATCTATGCTGTTGGTGAATGTGTGCAATATCGCAATGAAACCTTTGGTCTTGTTGCACCACTATATAAACAAGCGAAAGTGTGCGCGGCTCAACTGGCTAATGGTAGTAGTGATAAATACAAAAGCACGGTGACAGTAACTAAATTAAAAGTCACAGGTATTAATTTATTTTCTGCAGGTGATTTTAATGGTGATGAACAATCAGACATAGTGATTTACCAAGATCCATCAGGTCATATCTATAAAAAACTGGTGCTGAAAGAAAATAAGGTCGTTGGCATTTTACTCTATGGCGATATCAGTGATGGTAATTGGTACTTTTCTTTATTAGGCAAACAGGAAGATGTGTCAGCTATACGAGAAGATCTTATATTTGGTAAACAAAAGGTCAGCGAGAGCCTATTATGAATAACACCATCACAACACATATCACTTGTCATTAATATAGTGTTAGTTATGAAATTACAGCTTGCACTAATACTAATAGAAAACTTAGTTTATCTTACACAGTGGCTTAGAAGGCCAACCTCTTCAGTCGAGTAATAAGATAAACAATCAGCAAACATCACGAAATGCAGTGTTAGATGTTATTAACGAAGGCTTTGAAAAAAAACACTATTGAACAAGGCTCTGGTGGCGTAGGTTTTTTATAAGCCTAAAATAGCATTCATTTCATCAACAGCTGTTTCAAGTAATACTAAGTTATCATCTACCTCTATATTGTTGAAGGGCTCATCTTGGTATTTAATGAGTAAACTGTGAGCGGTGCTATGTACATGTTCATGTGCTAACTCAAGCTGTTCCAATATCTGAGGTTCAAATAGTTTTTCCTGTCTTGCTCTTTTAATCCACTGACCACAATGGCAGCGACGGTTATCCATAATAGGCCACATTTCGATAAGGTCTGGTGATGCGAGAGTATTATTTTTGAAATGCTTGAGCCATTGTTCACTTGCCAGCTTATACAAAGTGAGTTTATTGTCTTTATCTGTCCTTGGCTTGGCACTGTATGAAAGCCATGCTTGATTAGGCTTATAGTGCTCTAACCAATTTGCGAAATCATCTGCAGGCATCGGTTTTGCGATTCCATAGCCTTGAGCGTTTGCACAGCCCATTGTTAACAGCATTAAACCATGTGAGGTTGTTTCTACGCCTTCAGCAATTACTTGCCGATTGAACGCGCCTGCTAGTCCGATTACGCCATTGATAATGGCATAATCATTTGGATCATCGAGCATGTCTCGCACAAAGTTCTGATCTATTTTAATAATGTTTGCTGGTAGGTTTTTCAGGTGAGTCAGTGATGAATAACCAGTGCCAAAATCATCTAGAGCGACACTTACACCAATGGTGTTTTGACATGCTTTGAGAATTGTTGTGATCGCCTGTAAGTCGCCCAATGCACTACTCTCGAGGATTTCTAATTGTAGATAATTTGAATTGACAGAGGGATATTTATCTAAAGCGGCATTTAGTTCAACAAAGAAGTTGCTAGATAATAAGTGGTGCTGTCTCTTATACACATCTCCGAGCCCACGAGACTAGGCATGA
>CAJXPP010000273.1 GCA_913058195.1 uncultured Gammaproteobacteria bacterium
AACGAATACACTGCAAAAAGAGGTATGTCGACGTGCACCAGAATCAAATGGTGATTTACGCACTAAGCGGTGAACACCCGTTTCTGTTCGTAATAAACCAAATGCATATTCGCCTTCAAAATGGATCGTGGCACTTTTGATACCAGCAACTTCTCCAGACGATGCTTCAACCAGTTCAACCTTAAAGCCTTGCGCGTCGCCCCATCGTAAATACATCCGTAATACCATATTAGCCCAATCTTGAGCTTCGGTACCACCTGAGCCAGACTGGATGTCTAAATAGGCATTATTTGCATCCATCTTGCCTGAAAACATACGTTGAAACTCAAGCTTAGCCAGTGCACTTTCTAGCGTGTCAAGATCGTCAGTAACAACATCAAATGTCTCTTGGTCTTGTTCTTCGACTGCTAGTTCAAGTAGTTCTTTAGCATCGCCAAGTGATTCTCGGTGACTTGCTAATGTAGTTACAATCCGTTCTAAATTTACCCGTTCCTTACCTAACTTCTGCGCACGCTCAGGATCATCCCATACTGTCGATGATTCTAACTCTCGCGTCACTTCGGTTAATTGTTCAGCCTTAACATCATAGTCAAAGATACCCCCTAAGATCGTCACTACGACCTCGAAGCTCTTTAATTCGCTGCATTGTTGCGCCTAATTCCAACGCTAAACCCTCTTGTATTTATTCGATACTGACTCAGTAGTCAGCAAAAAGCATAAATTATAGCGCATTCAATCATCAGCATTATTGTTTTGGTAAGAATCGCATAGGATCTATCGGCTTTCCATTTCGTCTAATTTCAAAATGTAGTTGCTCACGTTGTGTACCAGAACGTCCTAATGTTGCTATTTTCTGGCCTGCTTTTACTGATTGTCCTTCTTTCACTAGTAATTTTTTATTATGCGCATAAGCACTTAAATAAACATCGTTGTGTTTGATAATCAATAAATTGCCATAACGAGATAGACCATTGCCACTATAAACCACTTTGCCTGCTGCTGCTGCTTGCACTGTTTGGCCTGACTTACCAGTGATATCAATTCCTTTTCTCCCTGTCGCACTTTTAGAATATGTTGATATCACTTTACCTTTGGTTGGCCATCGCCACACCAAGGCTTTATTTGAATAGCTTGTCTTTATTGCTGCTTTTTTTACTGTTTTCTTACTTGTCGTTTTCTTTGTTTTTGTAGCTGTTGATTTTATTTTGGCAGACTTAAAGTACAGTTTCTGTCCAATATAAATATTATATGGCGATCGAATGCGATTTATTTTAGCTACTTTTTTATAATCAAGCCCATAACGCCAACTAATGGAATAAAGCGTATCGCCTTTTCTTACTTTATAAACTGAAGGCGGTTTAGTTGAGCTAACTTTAGCTGGACTAGGCTTTGACTTATTATATCCACCATAACTACCAACTGGAGCAACTGCATTTCCACCACCGCATGCAGTAAGCAATAAAACTAACAGTAATAGAAAATACGTCTTCATTTATCTAACTATAAAGTAAACCATACCTATTAGAACTATTGTTGCCCAACCAATACGATCTACCCATAGGTGTAATTTAGTTTCCAGATCTTCTCCGCCCCAACGCATCAAGCCTGCAACCAAGAAAAAACGTAGACCTCGGCCAATGGTTGAACCAATAATAAAAGGGATAAGCGCCATGCCCAATGCACCCGATGCAATGGTAAATATTTTATAAGGTATTGGTGTAAAGCCTGCTAGGAAAATAGCCCAAAATCCCCATTGTGCAAACCAACTTTCAGCTAACTCATAGGCATGCATATAATTTAATGACACAAGCCATGGCTGAATCATATCAAAAGCGAAGGTGCCAATCAGATAACCAAATAATCCACCGACAACCGAAGCCACTGTCGTCAACCCAGCATAGAACCATGCCTTATGAGGTTTAGCTAATGACATAGGTGCTAACATCACATCAGGTGGCACTAGGAAGCACGATGATTCTGTAAAACTCACTAAAGCTAGCCAGTAAGTAGCATATTTGTGCCGTGACCATTGCATAACACGGCTATATAATGCCGAAAATAGTTTCATTAAATTTGCCCAGATAATAAGGGTACAAAACTAACGGCATCTAATTCTGTTTCTTCAAAAGCATCACCATTACGATCGATCACACGTAAGGATTGCTGGCTGCCTCCTACAGGGATGACTAACCGTCCTCCTGGCGCCAGCTGTCGCAATAAATCTTGTGGTATTTCTTCAGGTGCACACGTCACAATAATGCCGTCATAGGGGGCATTTAAATCCCATCCCCAACTACCATCACTGTGTTTTAACTTAATATTATTAAGTTTCAATTGGTAAAAGCGTTCGCGAGCTTGATTCTGTAACGGAGAAATTCGTTCTACACTAAACACTCTATCTACAAGTCGCGATAATACAGCTGTTTGATAACCAGAACCGGTACCCACTTCTAATACTTTCTTTTTTGCGGATCCTTCCAGCAAAATCTCAGTCATTTTGGCGACAATAAAGGGTTGCGAAATAGTCTGGCCATGCCCTATTGGTAAAGCCGTATCTTCATATGCTCGGCTCGCTAATGCTTCATCGACAAATAAATGGCGAGGTAAGTCTTTTATTACTGATAAGACCTCACTGCTTTCAATACCCTGTTCTTTTAAACGCGTAATTAATCTATCTCGCGTTCGTTGTGAAGTCATCCCTATTCCTTGTTGACTAGACGTCATTTGAAACGCCTTGCAACCAGTTAGCTACACCATCAATGGCATCATATTGGGTAAGATCAATTTGTAGTGGTGTTACTGATACTGCGCCTCGGTTAATAGCATTAAAATCTGTTCCTGGGCCAGCATCTTCCTCTTCACCAGCAGGGCCAACCCAATACATTGGCCGACCACGGGGGTCTAGCTCTTTAATAACCGGTTCAGCTTTGTGTCTACGACCCAAGCGTGTACTTTCAAACCCTATAATCTCTGATATAGGCAAGTCTGGTACATTGACATTCAAAATAGTATCGGCAGGTAGTGATGAGTGCTGTAGCTGAGCCACGATCTTTTTAGCAACCCATGCCGCCGTTTCAAAATGTTCAGCGGTATGACCATTAAGTGAAATAGCGATGGCAGGTAAGCCTAGAAACCGCCCCTCCATCGCCGCAGCAACAGTGCCTGAATACAGTACATCAT
>CAJXPP010000274.1 GCA_913058195.1 uncultured Gammaproteobacteria bacterium
CCTAGTCTCGTGGGCTCGGAGATGTGTATAAGAGACAGGAGAAGAACAAGTGGCTAATGCTGGTAATATCTTCTTAGGTGTTGGTATTGGCGCATTAATCACTGCATTGATCATCTTCTTATCTGCTAACAAACTTGTTGAATGGATGCACGGCGCTGAGGGTGATGAGAGCCATGACCTTGAAGCTAAGCTTGAAGAAGAGATGGGTGTTACAGGTACTCATGAAGGTATTTCTGAGAAACAATAACACGGCTTAAAGTTTACGACTAGATTAGTAAACTTTAGACAAATAAAACGAGTAATGACTCCTGTTATTACTCGTTTTTTATTACCTTAAAATAATCAAAAGCTAACATGATTAAGCTTTGATTTTCTCGCCTTAACATACTAGTTTTGTTATAACTGGAATAACTTAATTTAAATAATGTGTGTTGTACTTTTAAGTACCTCTTCTATCTCACAGGTCAATGGTATGAAAACGTCAAGTAGAGCTGAAATTCGTCAACGCATCAGAAAAAAACGATTTGGGTTAACGCCAGAACAACAAAGGAGTTCAGCGTTAGCATTGCTGAAACATTTTTCAAATAGCGCCAGAATCAAACAAGCTCAGCACGTAGCAATATACTTATCTAATAATGGTGAACTTAATACTCAGCCTTTAATTGATTGGTGCTGGCAGCAAGGTAAAAGTGTATACCTACCTGTTATCCACCCCTTCAGTAAAGGCCACCTGCTTTTCTTAAAATATACGCCGCATACTCAGCTAACCAAAAATCAATACGGTATAAGTGAACCTAAATTGGATATTAGAGATCTTATTTTACCTGCACAGCTAGATATTATTTGTACACCACTAGTCGCATTTGACAAAACAGGGGCTCGTTTAGGCATGGGAGGTGGTTTTTATGATCGAACCTTGAGTTCTTGGCACAAAGATTATCAAACTAACAAGAATGCAAAACCTTACCCTCTAGGTATTGCACATAATTGCCAGCAAGTTGACTCTCTTCCTTGTGAAAGCTGGGATATCCCATTACCCGAAGTGTTTACCCCTAGTCAGCAACATATATTTAACTAACTTATACTTACCTAAGCAAACTTAACTCACTCAAAGCAATAATTTGCTATGACATCGATGAAACGCTATTGCTATAATATGGCAATACTGTTTTTTAATACTATTTTTCAATATTACTTTTAAATAAGGTTCGTTATGACTCAAGATGAAATGAAAAAAGCCGCGGCAATTAAAGCCTTGGATTATGTTGAAGCTGACACTATTGTTGGTGTAGGTACAGGTTCTACGGTTAATCATTTTATCGATGCATTAGCGACTATTAAAGATAAAATTGTTGGTGCTGTATCTAGTTCTGAAGCGTCAACACAGCGTTTAAAGTCTCACGGCATAGAAGTCTTTGACTTAAACAATGTTGATGGTATTGATGTTTATGTTGATGGCGCTGACGAAGTCAATGCACATATGCATATGATAAAGGGTGGCGGTGCAGCCCTTACCAGAGAAAAAATTGTCGCTGCCGTTGCAAAAACCTTTGTGTGTATCGCTGACGATACTAAACAAGTACCGGTGTTAGGTCGCTTCCCATTGCCAGTAGAAGTTATCCCGATGGCACGTAGCTATGTCGCCAGAGAATTGGTTAAATTAGGCGGTGACCCTTCATATCGTACAGGCGTTGTAACCGATAACGGCAATGTCATTCTTGATGTGCATAACTTAGAAATAGTTGACCCTATCGCACTTGAAAATAGCATCAACGCCATCGTAGGAGTTGTGACTAACGGCTTGTTCGCTAATCGAGCGGCAAACGTATTAATTATCGGCACTAATGAAGGTGCAAAAATTATAAAATAACCCTTTAGAGTTTATACACTATATGATAGTTTAGAAATCTAGCCATCTAAAATTAACATTGTATTAATGTTTGATCGAGAGAAGTTAAACTATCATGAGCAACAATTCACTAGCGAAAGAAAAAATTAAGATATTACTTCTAGAAGGCGTTCACCAGAGCGCATTAGAAGAGTTGAAAGCCAAAGGCTATTCCAATATTGAATACCTTAAAACCTCACTTTCAGAAGCAGAGCTGACTAAAAAGATTGCCGATGTTCACTTTATCGGCATTCGCTCTCGCACAGACTTAAATAAAAACGTATTAAGCCATGCTAAAAAGTTAGTTGCTATTGGTTGTTTCTGCATCGGTACTAATCAAGTTGATAAAGCTGCAGCCCAATCTTTCGGTATTCCTGTTTTTAACGCACCGTTTTCAAACACTCGCTCTGTTGCTGAGTTAGTCCTAGGTGAGACACTACTTTTACTTCGTGGTATTCCAGAAAAAAGTGCCCAAGCCCATCGTGGTGTTTGGAATAAATCAGCTGTTGGCTCTGTAGAAGCCAGAGGGAAAACTCTCGGTATCATTGGTTATGGCCATATTGGTATGCAGTTAGGAATTTTGGCTGAAACTTTAGGAATGAAAGTACGATTTTATGATATCGAAACTAAACTTCCTTTAGGTAACGCAAGCCAAGCGCCTACGATGACTGCACTCCTAAAAGAAGCCGATGTTATTAGCCTGCACGTGCCTGAAACACCACAAACTAAAAATATGATGGGTGCTGCTGAATTTGAAGTAATGAAGAATGGTGTTATTTTTATTAATGCATCGCGAGGCACTGTTGTTGATATCGATGCTTTATCTGAAGCACTAGCCAATAAGAAAGTCGCTGGCGCCGCCATAGATGTATTCCCTACTGAGCCAAAAGGCAATGACGAAGAATTTATCAGCCCATTACGTGAGTTTGATAATGTTATATTAACGCCTCATATTGGCGGTAGCACTAAAGAAGCACAAGAAAACATTGGCCTTGAAGTAGCAAGTAAGCTTGCTAAATACTCTGACAACGGCTCAACTCTATCTGCCGTCAACTTCCCTGAAGTGTCGCTTCCAGAGCATACGGGAACCAGCCGACTATTACATATTCATCGCAATCAGCCAGGTGTATTAACGCAAATTAACCAAGCATTTGCCCAGCATGACATCAATATTGCTGCACAATACCTACAAACAGCAGATCAGATAGGTTACGTAGTTATTGACCTGTCTCTTATACACATCTCCGAGCCCACGAGACTAGGCATGATCTC
>CAJXPP010000275.1 GCA_913058195.1 uncultured Gammaproteobacteria bacterium
ATGAAACAGTTTAAGGTTAAACGACTGATTCATGGTCATACCCACCGTCCCGACATTCATCAGATTGATATTGATGATCAAATAGCACACCGTATAGTTTTAGGTGATTGGGAGAATGAAGTTAGCTATTTAAAATGCGATGAACAACGCTGTCAGCTTGTTGATCACCGCACTAATGTATCGCTTCCTAACTAGCAGCGACTTTCTCATCTAATAATTGTTTTAAACGTGCAGGTGGCACATAGCCTGGCAGCATCTCACCACTTTCTAAAAATAGTGCAGGAGTTCCTTGCACGCCTAATTGACGGCCCACTTGGTACTGTGCTTTAACCGGTGTTGAACAGTTTTTAGAATTAACTGTTTTGCCATTTTTAGCATCTGTCATAGCTTGTTTGCGATCTTCAGCACACCAGACATTTTCAGCTTTATCATATGAATCTGAATCAATACCTGCACGAGGGAAAGCCATATAACGAATGCGGATACCTAGCTTATTATAATCATCCATTTGGTTATGTAATTTACGACAATAACCACAATCAATATCAGTAAAGACAGTCAGAGTATGTTTTGTTTCTTCAGGTTCATACACAATCATTTCAGTTTCATTCAAGGAGGCTAACTTTTCTTTTCTAAGTTTTAGGCGCTGATTTTCAGTGATATTCTCACGTGTCTCTAATGCAATCACATCACCTTGAAATGCATAACGTCCATCTGCTGAAAAATAGAGGATTTCACCATTAATAACCGTTTCATAAAGCCCGGTATTATCCAGAGCCCGAAGGCTATCAAAAGTAATTCCTGGCATCACAGCCTGTAGATTTTTTTCAACCTCGGCATTATCAGCCTGAGCAACACCCAGCCATGATAATAATACTAGCCATAAATATGTACGTTTTAACATCACTTTTCCTAATCCCTAAAATTATTAAACTGCAATGGCATATCGACCTTGTCATTATCCCGCAATAAGGCCATCACACCTTGTAAATCATCTCGTTTTTTACCCGTTATGCGAACAGTCTCACCCTGCACAGCCGCCTGTACTTTTGCTTTGCTATTCTTAATCTCTTTAACTATGATACGCGATGTATCTTTATCAAGACCTTCACGAATAATAATATCCTGCTTACGCATTTTGCCATTACCAACAGGATCTTTAACTTCTAAACAACTGACTTCAATACCACGTTTAACCAATTTCATTCGTAAAATATCTTGTAGTTGATCCAGTTGAAAATCACTATCTGCATGCATCGTCAGTGTTTTATCAGACTGCTCAACCTTGGCATCAGTTCCCCGAAAATCGAAACGATTATCGACCTCACGGTTTGCTTGATCGACAGCATTACTTAATTCATGCTTATCTACTTCTGACACAATATCGAACGAGGGCATTATTCTCTCCTAATCTATAGCTAAATTTAATGTGTACAGTTTATCACCAATTGCCACATTCTTAACCTCGTGGGTGATGTTGACTATGGATACCTTTCAGCCGCTCTTTTGCAACATGGGTATAAATTTGCGTTGTCGATAAATCTGAATGCCCTAATAATAATTGCACCACGCGTAAATCTGCACCATGATTGAGTAAATGCGTTGCAAAAGCATGACGTAATGTATGTGGTGATAACACTTTTTCTATTTCTGACAAGGAGGCATAGCGCTTAATCAAATACCAAAAGGCCTGCCGTGTCATGGCTTTTCCACGCGTAGTTGGAAACAAATCATCACTTAGTCTGCCATTGAGTAATAAAGGTCTGCTTTCTAATAAATAGTCTTGCAACCAATCAAGCGCTACCTCGCCTAAAGGTACCAATCGCTCTTTATTACCCTTGCCGATACAACGAATCAGTCCTTGGCGCATATTAAGCTGTTCAAACGTCAAAGCTATCAGTTCTGAGACCCGTAATCCAGTTGCATAAAGCACTTCGAGCATTGTGCGATCACGTAAACCAATAGCAACCGTCACATCAGGCTGTGCTAATAATAATTCAACCTCATCTTCCGTTAAACTACTTGGCAACGGCTTACCTAAACGAGGGGACTCTATTTGAGCAGTAGGATCTGACTCACGCACTTCTTCCCGACATAAGTAGCGATAAAAGCGGCGTAAACTTGATAATAAGCGCGCTTCACTACGGACCTTACGTCCTTCTCGCATACGTACACTTTGATAGCGGAGAATATCTTGTCGTGTTGCTGCTGATAAGTCGATATCAGATCTAGCCAACCAAGTCGAGAATGCAACAAGATCACGTTTATATGCTTCGACAGTATTTTTACTCAGACCAGATTCTAGCCATAAAGAATCAAGAAATGGCTGTAAATAATACGAATCTATTGATTGCTTTTGACTAGCGTCGTTCATGTTCTAATAGCCATTGTTTTATTCTTATATTATTTCCATCGACTTGGCCATCATAACCGCCCAAGCCAGTTTTTGATACGACGCGATGACATGGAATGATAATAACAAATGGATTAGCTCGACAGGCATTACCGACAGCTCGTGCAGAACTATTTAAGGCATCCGCAACATCAGAATAAGTGCGTGTTTCACCAACAGGAATAGTTTGTAGATAGTGCCAAACTCGTTGTTGGTATTCTGTACCAAGCCTTGCAAGAGGAACTGACCAATCAGTTTCCACATTCAAGAAATATGCGTGTAATTGTGTAGTCGCGAGCTTAACAAGCTCAGAATCAGTAGGCATGGCTTTTTCTACCGAAAGCTCTGTCCATTTAAGCTTCGTGATATGACCATCCTCAATTGATAGTTGTAAGCGACCAATAGGTGACTCAAATAGAACTTGGTGCATAGTCAAACCCTATAAAAACAAAAAGGGCACGACTGAAAACAGGCGTGCCCTTTTTAAACTGTTCAGAATCAACTAAGCGATTCTGATAAGCCGTATTAGCCCAATTTTTCTTTAATACGTGCTGCTTTACCAGTTAAATCACGCAAGTAGTAAAGTTTCGCACGACGGACATCACCGCGACGTTTAACTTCAATACTACCGATTGCTAGACTGTGTGTTTGAAAAACACGTTCAACGCCTACACCGTTAGAAATTTTACGTACTGTAAATGCAGAATGTAAACCACGGTTACGTTTAGCAATTACAACACCTTCAAAGGCT
>CAJXPP010000276.1 GCA_913058195.1 uncultured Gammaproteobacteria bacterium
GTCTCGTGGGCTCGGAGATGTGTATAAGAGACAGAGATAGCATTAACTAATTCAGTATTTGTACTTGTTGTTGTTCCCGGTGATAGTGGTGTGCCTGATGTGGTAGCTTTATTAACCAGATAAACTTTATCGCTGGTAGCTGAGCCAGTTTTATTTTGCGCTCTTTTTAACCCTGCGCGAATTCTTTTTTGTATCTGTGATGAACTCATCCTAAAAACCCCATACTTTCACGATACAATCCGCCACCATTTAACCCAGCGTTAGTGTAAGGCTTTAACACCTTAGATACTGCTGGCATTTGTGCAAGTGTTGGATTGCTTGAGCCTGACTGATATGTCTCAGAGTATGCGCCCTGCCCTACACTAAATCCTGCTAAATCTGCGCTATCTTTAACAGCGTTAGTATCAACACCATCAGCAATAGAAAAAGACGCTAGCATTTGAGCGTTTTTAAAGTCTTGTGGGATAGTGTTATTAGCAACTAGTGCACCATAGGCGTAAACATAATTGCGAGGCATTATACCTGTTTGTGTTTGAGGCGTTACGCGAGAGCCTTGCAATTGCTGCTCATAAGTAAAGTTAAGGAAGTCGTAAGCGTTAGCTAGATCAGCCTCTCTATCTGGCTGTGTTGCCGGTACAGAGTAGCCTTTGAGTTTTGCATAAGCTTTGTATTCATCATCAGTAACAAAGGAATTAGCATTAGCAACTACTGATCCATCCTCAATAATTAACTGAGTACCGATAGCGACAACAATTTGATCACTATTGCCTAATTCACGCGATGTTATATCTGTGCCCAATACACTAGCGCCATCAAAGTAAGTAACAGTTGAAAATACTTTTCCTACCTCTGCTGTGGCTGAAAGGTTTAATGATAATTCTGCAGATGATGTAACGATTACAATTAAAGGATCATTAATAAGCGAATAAGATTCAGCGCCGAATGCGACTTGAATATCAGTTGCTAGCGTTAAATCAATACCGCCGAACACGTAAACGACTAAATTATCTTTGTTGGCTATAACTAGATTTTGAGACATAAAAAAAAGCCTTATTAAATATATAAGGCTAGTTTAACACAAATAAGAAATATTAAAAATATTGCTAAACGTAGTTGTAACCCTGTAGCTTGTATACAACAGCTATAGCGCTGGGGACATCTGTCATACCTAAAGCAAGCAATGCTGCGCTTGGTTCTGTGTGGATAAGTATGCCATTATCAACGCCAGATGACGGGTCGTTTGGATCTCCACCCACTGAACTTTTAGCCCACACGTTTCTAAACTTAGCTCCAGCAGGCACAAATATAGGAGAGATATCAAAGAACACATTAATAGTATCATCATTTCTTATTCGTCTATTAGCTGCATTGCCCGATGGTATCCATACCGTGCCACCATCAAAAGAAACTTGCGCCTGAAAGAATACCTCGGCATTACCGGGGGTTGTGGTTCTTGCTACCTGAAAATTTTGCTTTACCATATAAGGCCCGGCTTTATTTACTGTAACAACCCCCTGCCCCATTATTAGTAACAAGCCCATCCGGGTCTGACAGCACTCCTCCAAGGATTACGTTAGAAAAAGTATCTATAACTGATCCTAATTGCGTTGTGTATTCGGCAAATCGTGTCGCCTCTACATAGTATGATTCAGCACCGTTAGCAACTGTCGCTGAATGTATGTTTTCGAGTAATTCATTTCTAATACTCATGACCCCTCCTTTATAAAGCGTCAAGCCAGTCTTGCAATAATTGATTGCGGTTATTAGGGTCTGTTACTGTGCCGCCAACAGCGACAACAATATCAGCAAGTATTTCATTCATTGGGCGCATAGCGATTCCCTCTGATCCATTGAGGGAGGCTATAAAAACGAGGGAGTTTTTTTTGAGGGAGTATTTAGGTGGCTAGCTAGCCTGTCAGCCCCTCAACTGACATAAGTATTATACCTTATTGTGAGATATAAAAAAGCCCCCGATCAAGGAGGCTTTATTTATTCGCTTACTTTCTTTTTAGGCTTTGGCTTTTTAGCACCAAGCTTAACGGCTTTATCTACATAATACTTAACGCCGCTAACCTCAACACCTTGCCACCCCTTTACGCTATTAAAGCTCTTCGGAGTAACAAGCAAATCACCACTTGACAATTCAGCCTTACTAAAAGATTCTTTAATAATAGCTTTCATATATCACCTATAAAGTAGTAACAACAACGCCTGCAGTATCTTTATGACCTAAGCTAGAAATGCGCGACCAGTTAGTCGTTAATGCTAAGGCTGCATCGTTAGGCTTAGTTACAGCGGTATTCCATGTGTAACCTTTAATGCCTACACCAAAAGAACCTTCCATTTTAAGAACCTGTTTAGCGTTCTGTTCAGAAAGGTCTACATCAGTATACAGGCGCATATCGCCTTGATCTTCAGCAACAAGACCACCAGATACTAAACCTAATTGATGATAGTTTTGAGTGCCAGCATTATCAAAATGCAATGCGTCTGAATCAGTCATAATCATAGGTCGCCCGAACGCATCTGAAACAATAGCAACAGTACCAAACTCGAATAAACGATTAGAGTTAGCAAGTGAAGTGCCCCAAATGTCATTCATTGACTTTGAGTGCATTACCCATGTAGTAATAGCTGATTGACGATCGCCAAACTTACCAGCTCCGCTATTTAAACTATCAAGAGATGCAACAGCGGCGGTTCCATCAAAGGTTACGTCTGCATCATCCATTGCAGCAACAGCAGATGCTAACAAAGAGTTAAGCATGTAAGCCATTGAGCCTTCAGCTACAGCGTTACCGAATAAAGTGCCTGCCTCTTCTGGTGACCGATTAGTCCAATCAAATGCAGTATTAGTGTATTCGATGTTTGGAGTACCGTAACCAACTTTAACTTCAATCTGTAAAAGCTCAGATAAAGCATGTGTTGAAGCTGCAGAGGTTGAGCTTGGATCACGATTACCAACTAAAGAAGCTAGATTTTCAAAAGCTGCCTTCTGCTTGTAGTCGCCTGCCCATGCCATAGTCGTCATAGATAATGCGTTGCGCGAAGCAGCGTTAAATAGTTCAACCTGTTGTTGTAGCGTTACCTGTCTCTTATAC
>CAJXPP010000277.1 GCA_913058195.1 uncultured Gammaproteobacteria bacterium
GAAATAACAAGCTCATCTACATCTGACATGTTTAACGAGCCGAATAATACTAACGAAATGCAGGCAAAGTCACTAGGTGAAACATCAGCAAGATGCCAGCAACTTGCCCGTGACATAAAAAACTCTATAGGTAAACCAATCCGCCGTAATGCTGCCATAGAACTACATAAGTTAGAATGCGAGCGAATTACAAATTAAGCATAAACCTTACTCACCTTAACTAAAACTAAAACAGCTTTACGATATTGGGGTATTAAAGTAATGAGTCAAACACACAATAAGGCCGTTGACCAATCAGTAGAAATTGCCCTCCGTTTAGGGATTGTCATACTTATCCTCGCTTGGTGTTTTCAAATTTTATCACCGTTTATATCACTCATTCTTTGGGGGGCAATTATAGCGGTTTCTATAAACACTCCATTCCTTAAGCTTTCCAAGAAACTTAATGGCAATAAAAAACGAGCATCAGCATTAATTACTGTCGGAACCATTGCTGCAATTATTATCCCCGTTATATTACTTTCAGGTTCATTGATCGATGAGGCGAGTAGCTTAGGTAAGCAGATTAAATTGGGTACATTAGAAATCCCTCCACCATCTGAAAGTGTTCAGTCATGGCCTCTCGTTGGTGAAAAAGTCTATACCACTTGGAGTGAGTCATCGAATGACTTATCTGACTTTGCAAAAAAACACTCAGAACAGTTGAAGATCATCGGTCACAAATTAGTTGCTATAGCCACTGCTGTAAGCTCAGGTATTTTCCAATTTCTTATTTCCATGATTATTGCTGGTGTATTTCTAGCGAATGTCAGTTCAATCTCACCTGCCATGAAGCGCTTTATGAACCGCCTTGCTGGTGATAAAGGTGATGATATCCTCACTCTCACTACGGCAACCATTCAAAGTATTACTGTTGGTGTCATTGGTATCGCTTTTATCCAAGGCTTATTATCAGGAATCGCTATGATGGCCGTTGATATACCGGGTGCAGGACTTCTAGCCTTTTTAATCTTTGTCACTGCTATTGCACAAATTCCTGGTTTATTACTTGCTATTCCTATTGTTATTTACGAGTTTTCAGTAGCAGAACCAACCGTTGCAATTATTTTTGGAATTTGGATGATACTGGTTGCGATGTGTGATGTAGTATTAAAGCCCCTTCTTCTTGGTCGAGGCGTTAATGCTCCGATGCTGGTGATATTATTAGGTGCTATTGGTGGTATGATTTTGTCTGGAGTGGTTGGTTTATTCACTGGCTCAGTCATTCTTGCTTTAGGCTATACGCTATTTCAGGCATGGCTTAAAAATACTGAATCCGGACCCACTTCAGTTTAATCACCAAGGAATAAGGACTCACAATGTTACTACCTTTATTATTCGGTGGATTATTAGTTTTTATTTCAACAATAGTTCAAGTTGTATTTGTTGTGATGATGGTGCGCTACTTAATAAAAGTGATTCCAAGTAACACTTTACAAGCCACCAGTATTGCTTTTGATATAAAAGTAATTTGCAGTGTCCTAATACTGCTATTTATAGGGCATTTAAGCCAAATTGCAATTTGGGCAGTATTGTTCATTAACTTAGGTGAGTTTAATGATTTCCTAACTGCCTTTTACCACTCTGCGGTGAACTTTTCATCACTAGGCTATGGCGATATAACTATGAGTGAACGTTGGCGTTTGTTAGGGGCCTTAGAAGCAGGTAATGGCGTATTAATGTTCGGCTTATCAACAGGTACTATTTTTTCGGTAATGACTCGACTATTCAATCAACACCATATAGTGAAACTATCCAAATGAGCATAGTTAAAAGAGTATTGTTTATAGGTTTAATACTCCCTCTAGCAGCATGTATTTCAATTTGGCCTGAATTTAAGAAACCAGAAACAGAACTTGCTAACAATTGGCTACATAGCAATGCTGATGAATTAGAATTATCTCAAAGTGATAATAAGCTTAAAACATCCACCATAAAACAAGCTAAATGGTGGCAAGCATTTAACGACCCTATTCTTAACAAATTAGTCGAAACTGCTTGGAATCAAAATTACCCTCTCGAAATTGCTGGCCTTCGCATACTTGAAGCACAAGCTCAATTAGGTATCGCTACTGGTAATCGCTATCCTCAAACGCAGGTAGTGCAAGGTGAACTAACTCGAATTTCACCTGCTAATGGCAGAAAGAACTTCTCAAACTATAGCGTTGGTACGGTGGCATCATGGGAAATAGATTTTTGGGGCCGATTTGACTCAGCTATCCAGTCTGCTGATGCAGCTTATATGGCCTCTATTGCTGATCGGGATCAAGCTCTCGTTTTATTAAGTGCACAAGTTGTCGATACATATACTGTTATCCGCATTACGGAAAAGCAACTACGCATCGCCAAAGAAAATGAAGCTATACAACAACGAAGTTATGAAATAGCGAATGTTCTCTATAATAATGGCTCTGATTCTGAACTGGATGTGCAACAGGCAAAAACGCTATTGCTCAGCACTCAAGCATCGATTCCTGGTTTTTCAATTTCACTTTCCAAAGCCAGAAATGCACTAAGTATCTTACTTGGAAAAACACCCGGTACTGTTGAAAAAATTATAGCCAATAACCAGGCAATTCCAACATTACCTGCATCGGTTGAAATAGGTATTCCAGCCGATCTTCTTCGGCGCAGACCTGATGTACGACAAGCAGAGTTACTTGCCATGGCTCAAAATGCCTTGGTTGGTTTTTCAAAAACTGATTTATACCCACGATTTAGCCTCACAGGTAGTATTGGCTTATCATCGAGTAATAGCTTTGGTGATTTATTTCAAAATGATGCCTTGAGTTACTCTTTCGGTCCCTCATTCGTCTGGCCATTTTTGAACTATGATCGCATCGTAAATAATATTCGTGTGCAAGATGCACGTTTGCAACAGGCTTTAATTAATTATCAACAAACAGTAATTCAAGCAGCAAGAGAAGCTGAAGATGCCATGGCAACATTAAATGGTTCTCAGCAACAAGTTGTTCTTTTGAAAGAAACTGTAATTTCAGCCCAACGATCAAATAAGTTAGCAACATTACTATACAAAGAAGGCTTAGCTGATTATCAGCG
>CAJXPP010000278.1 GCA_913058195.1 uncultured Gammaproteobacteria bacterium
GTCGGCAGCGTCAGATGTGTATAAGAGACAGGGCTGATATTAAAGCCTGTGCCGAGGCATTAAAACCTGCCGACCAATTCCGTATTCATACATTTATTTCAACGTCTGATGTTCATGTGCAACAAAAATTGAAAAAAGACTTTGCTGATGTCCAAGCAATGGCTATTCATGCCGTTAAATATGCCCGTCAATTTACTGATGATGTTGAGTTTTCCTGTGAAGATGCAGGTAGAACACCTATCGACAACTTATGTCGTATGGTGGAAGAAGCGATTAAAGCGGGCGCAACGACAGTTAACATTCCTGATACTGTCGGTTACACCTTGCCAAATGAATTTGGCGGTATCATTACTAATCTATTTAACCGTGTACCTAATATTGATCAGGCTGTCATTTCTGTTCATTGTCATAACGACTTAGGCTTAGCCGTTGCTAACTCAATGTCAGCAGTACAAGCAGGTGCCAGACAAATTGAATGTACGATAAATGGTATTGGCGAACGTGCAGGAAATTGCTCGCTTGAAGAAGTAGCAATGATCATGAAAACCCGCCAAGAATTATTATCCATGGTAAACAAACAGATGCTACGCCTAATAGCTATAAACGCTATTTAGAAAACACATTTCGAGATGTATTAAAACTACATGGCACTCCAATCTTTATCGAGTTTAAGAAGGGTGATAACCCATTCAAAAACAGGAAGAAAACAGTAGTAGATAGTCGGATTCCTCAACGACCATGGGCTGGTAAATCGAAGTCATAAAATACCTTCATCATCATCAGGCATCAAATTATCAAGGGGATTTAAGTGACCACGTATCTGTTCTCGGCTGGCTAATTTCTCCTGTGCAGCGATAGGTAAGTCAGTAAATAAAATTACTTTGTTATCGATAAGGGTATTGATAAGATCTTCAAGAACGCGGACTAAAGCAACGTCAGATGATGATAGAACGGTTTTGATATCATTATTACTGGTTGATTGGCTGATAAATGTAATAAGTTCAGGGTTATCTATGGATAGATACTCACTAGCTCCTGATTGTTCTAATTCATAAATGGCTGTAATTTCGCCACTTGCATTTCGAGTGATAAAAGCCATTGTTTATTGATCCTGTTCTATGATGTTACGAGAGACTTTGTTTAGCTAATAATATCATGCTAAATTCAACTTTAATTCTAACTTAATCAAAGATTATTGTTAAAGTAAAAGACTTACTGACTTTACAGTCTAAAATCTACTATACTTTATAAATAAATTCATTCTTCTAACGAAGAAATAATATTTTCTGATGTACTGTGTTTTTAAGGGTAGAGTCGAGAATGACTGAACAGTCAAATGAACATAAGCAATGGAATGCAGACGAAGGGCAAAATACACTTGATGATTCATTATTGGGCTGCCTAACAACACTTACCAAGCTTCTAAATAAACCGCATAGTGCTGAATCGTTAATTCACGGTTTACCCCTCGTTGATAATAAGCTCACACCAAAATTATTTTCACGCGCTGCTGAACGCGCAGGCTTATCTTCTAAAGTTACTAAACGACCTCTTAACAAAATTTCAAACTTAGTATTACCTGCAGTTTTATTACTAGAAAATAGTACTGCCTGTATTATTGTTGAGTTTAAAAAGAAAACAGCTCGGGTTATATTTCCTGAAGCAGGTGATGGAGAGTCTGAAATCGAACTCTCTGAATTAGCAGATGCTTATAGTGGTTATGCTATCTTCATTAAGGCTGTTCACCATTTTGATCAACGTACACAGAGTTCTGCAATTCCTCGAACTAAACACTGGTTTTGGGGCACAATACTGCGATTCTGGCCGATTTATGGTGAAGTGTTTCTTGCTTCCATCTTAGTAAATTTATTTGCTCTGGCATCACCATTATTCATTATGAATGTCTATGATCGCGTAGTGCCTAATCACGCAATAGAAACCTTATGGGTATTAGCGATGGGAGTCGCGACAGTATTTGTTTTTGACTTGCTACTACGAACCTTACGAGGGTATTTTATTGATATGGCCGGTAAGAAGGCCGATGTTATTTTATCTGCCACCATCTTTGAAAAAGTGATGGGAATTAAAATGGCATCACGATCAAATTCAGTTGGCTCATTTGCTAACAATATGCAGGAGTTTGAATCATTTCGAGAATTCTTCACTTCAACAACAATCACTACATTAATTGATTTACCGTTTGCCTTTTTATTTATTTTTGTCATCTGGACTATTTCTGGTGAGTTAGCCTATGTTCCATTAGCAGCTATTCCTCTCGCTATCATTGTTGGTTTAATCATACAAATACCACTTGGTCGAACGGTTCAACAACTTTTCCGTCATTCAGGGCAGAAAAGTGCAACGCTAATTGAGGCACTAACGGGTTTAGAGACAATTAAAAGTATTGGTGCAGAGTCATTAATACAGCGTAAGTGGGAACAAACTATTGGCTTTATATCAAAATTGAGTCAGCGAGTGAGGCTTTTATCTTCAACAGCTGTTAATTTCACCGTATTTTTGCAGCAAATGGCATCGGTTAGTATTGTGGTGTTTGGCGTGTATAAGATTTCTGAAGGTGAGATCACCATGGGAGCACTTATCGCAAGCACTCTTCTGACGGGTAGAGCGTTAGCCCCTTTAGGACAGGTTGCAGGTATTTTAACTCGCTGGCATCAATCGAAAGCAGCCTTAAGTTCATTGAATAGTTTAATGAATTTACCTGTTGAGCGTCCGTCAGGAAGAGAATTTTTGCATCGCGCAAAGTTTGAAGGGAAAATTGAATTTAAAAATGTCACCTTTCGCTACCCTGAGCAACCAGTTGACGCTCTATCAGATGTATCTTTTACTATATCACCAGGTGAGAAGGTTGCATTTATTGGACGAATTGGCTCTGGGAAAAGTTCGATTGAAAAATTGTTATTAGGACTTTATGAAGCATCTGAAGGCTCAATCTTATTAGATGGAACTGATATTAGGCAGATTGATCCGGTCGATTTACGTCGCAATGTGGGTTATGCACCACAAGATGTCACCTTATTCTTCGGAAGCTGTCTCTTATACACATCTCCGAGCCCACGAGACTAGGCATGATC
>CAJXPP010000279.1 GCA_913058195.1 uncultured Gammaproteobacteria bacterium
AGATCATGCCTAGTCTCGTGGGCTCGGAGATGTGTATAAGAGACAGGTCTTGTGCGGAATAAATAATTCGACATTCTATGCTCAGCATCTTGATAATGAAGTCGAGTAGATAATTTACCGCCATTACTTAAATCTTTAGCAAAGTTGAATTTATAGTTTTCACCGCGAGCATAGACGATATCCATTGGTAACGCTGGTGTACCAGTATGGCCTGTATCATCATGATCAATGGCAAATTCTACGTCATGCCCCGCTTTTTGGAAGCCATATGAAATACCCACTGTATCGCGTTCATGTTCACTTGGATAAATTGTGCCGCCATCGAACTCTAAATTATCACCACGGTCAAAGCTGCCAGAAACTTGGAAACGATGCGTATCATTCGCGGCATTGCCCGTGATACCTGTATAACGTGTATTGCCATTTTCAGCATAACCAGCAGTTAAACTACCATGTACTTCAAATTCTTCATCAACACCAAATTCAGCTTGTTTAGAATTAGCGATAATTGTGCCGCCAATTGTCTCAATGCCAGAGCTAACTGGTGCTATACCGCGGAATAAAGCAACTTCAGCTACACGTGAGCTTGGCAGGTAGCTAAGCGGGCTATCCATTCGGTTAGGGCCTGCTTGGTTAAGTCGAACGCCATCAATTAATACATTGACGCGATCACTAAATAAACCGCGATATTGTGCGATACTCGTGAGTGGGCCATTACTATTAATATTCGCACCGGGTAGACGTTTAACTAAATCGCCAGTATCAGGTGTGGCAATTGAAAGTTGTGGGATGGCATAAGGAGTAGCTTCGCCCGCTAGGCCTTCGACAGAAATAGTAGGCAAACTAATTTGTTCAGCGTAAACAGAAGTCTGTAGCCCAAACATTAGTAGTGGCAATGGAAGTAATTTAGAATAACGCAATGGTATTTTCCTCTAGTAATGACCTTATATACTAAAGGTTAATTATATGCATATAGTGTGTTTTATGAGGTATTAGTGTGTTAAATGACACAATATGACATGATTAACACATGATAATTTACCCACTTAATATAAGGTTAAAAGTATTTGATGATGGTTGAGAGTATTACGGGTTCATATATCACCGCTTTCTTATTGGGACTATTTAGCACTGTTCACTGCATTGCAATGTGTGGATCAGTCATTGGAGCATTGACACTCAGTTTGCCCGCACAAATAAGAGAAAATCAGCGAAAGATGTTCCCTTATGTCTTTAACTATAATTTAGGTCGGTTAATTAGTTATGGTCTTGCTGGTGCCATTGTTGGGTTTCTTAGCTCGCCTTTAGCCGCATTTGATGCGCATGCTGTATTACGTTTTTTGTCCGTTATTGTGATGATTTCGATGGGGCTTTATCTGGCGGGATGGTTCCCTAGATTTGCACGAATGGAGCGACTAGGTGGTCCTATATGGAAATTATTACAACCTATTGGCCAGAAATTGCTACCTGTTAAAACACATTCTCAAGCACTCTTTTTAGGCATGGTATGGGGCTGGTTACCTTGCGGCCTTGTTTATGCTGGGCTAGCGGTTGCCGCTACAGCGGGAGATCCTGTAAATGGTGCACTGGTTATGTTGGCGTTTGGTGCAGGCACATTACCTGCAGTGATGGGAGCAGGTTTATTTACTGGCTTTTTAGCTTCACTAGCAAGAATGAAAAATCTACGAAAAATCGCAGGTATTTTAATTATTGCAATGGCATTATTAACTGCTTTCTGGCCCATGGAACAGAGTGATGGTCATGACCACTCTGTTGATCATGTTCATTTAACACCAGAAGAAATGGAACGATTAAATATCACTCATGAGGGGGTGGCCCACTCAACTATAGAGCATGACGAGTCGCCTGATATGGAGAAGGAAAATTCCAAAGTGAATCATGAAGATACGGTCACGGAGTAAATGATGACTAAGATACTAGGCTCTTCACCACAAATCACCCATATCCTTCGCACACTACCTATGATTGCTGCCAGTGACGTTAGTGTATTGATCTACGGTGAAACAGGTACAGGGAAAGAGTTATTAGCCCAGGCTTTACATGCTGAAAGTAACCGAAAAGATAAACCTTTAATCACCATTAACTGTGCCTCTTTACAAGATGAAGGCGTGGAATTAGACTTATTTGGTCGATGCAATGCACAAGGAGAAGTTGTTCATGAGGGACGTTTCTTAGCCGCTGATGGTGGAACAGTATTTCTTGATGAAGTGAATACTTTACCGCTTTCTGTTCAGGCAAAAGTATTACGATTTTTAGAAGCAGGTGAGTGCCAGTTACAAGGAAGTCATAAACTGCATGTATCAAATGCACGTATTTTGGCAGCAACAAGCACGAATTTGCAGGAAGAAGTGGCCAACGATCGCTTTCGTGCTGACTTGTTTTATCGCTTACAAGTAGTGCCAATGACCATGCCATCATTACGAGAATGCAGTGAAGATATCACACTATTATTACGTCATTTTGGTCGAGAATTTGCAGGTAATAATGCAGTTGTGCGCTATTCGAAAGAAGCAGAGCACTGCCTATTCACCTATGCATGGCCGGGCAATGTACGTGAATTAATTAACTTTGTGCAAAGAATGGCATTATTAAGCCCTGGCAAATTACTTCAGCCTGATGACTTGCCAGATGAAATGATGCCGGAAGTAGCCGCAAGCCAACATATGTTTGATCTGCCACCAACAGGCATTAAATTAGCTCAAGTAGAATTAGATCTTATTGAACAAGCATTAGAGATGGCTTCAGGTAATCGATCAAAAGCAGCGAGATTATTAGGTATTAGTCGAGATACGCTTCTCTACCGGATGCAGAAATATGATTTATAATCTCAGTCACTATAAAAAGCTCGCTGGGGCAATATGAAGCAATATTTAGAACTCTGCCAACGTATTATTGATGATGGCATATGGATAGAAAACGAACGTACAGGTAAACGCTGCTTAACCGTTGTAAATGCGGATTTAAGCTACGATGTCGCCAATAATAAACTCCCAATTATCACTACACGTAAAAGCTATTGGAAATCAGCCATTGCTGAAATACTAGGCTATATCCGTGGTTATGATAAT
>CAJXPP010000280.1 GCA_913058195.1 uncultured Gammaproteobacteria bacterium
CGAGATCATGCCTAGTCTCGTGGGCTCGGAGATGTGTATAAGAGACAGACGCAGTACCGGTACCCAAGGCAATTAATGTATCCATGTTAGCGCTGTGATTGGCAAAGGATTTCCATGCACCGACATAAAAATGCTTGCCTGAAATATACATAACAGCTGCGCATAACAAGCCGATGACTAACCAAATACCACGTTCTAGCGTGGTATCCACCGTCATAGGACCACCGGCCACACTGTAGATCATTAACGGTATACCAAGACCCAGTGCAATAGTCATTTCACGCATCAGGCGCTTATAATATGCCTCATCTGCCTGCTCTTTTTGATCCAGTAATTCGTCTTCTGAGTTTGCTTCGCTGATCCTGGCGTTGTATCCGGCTCCCTCAACCGCTTTAACAAGAGCTTCTGTCGTCACGTTACCCTCAACGGTTACAGTCCGTTGAGCAAAATTCATCACCGCATCACTAACGCCAGAAACCTGTTTCAGCGCTGTTTCAATTTTCCCAACACAACTGGCACAGCTTGCACCTTCAATGATTAACTCGTTTAAGGTTAAGTTATTTTCGGCATTCATTTCTGTTTCTTGCATACTGTTAATCCTTTCCAGATGAAGCATTAAACCCTTCAATCAGGTGACAAATCATATGGCCTGTTGGGGCTTTATTTGGCTTGGTTTGCCATTCGCCAATCGCTGACTTCATTCGGATTCTAAGCGCCAGAGTTTGCTGAAAAACCTCCTCTGTTTCTTCAAGGCGTTTCTCCAAAATCACCCTGACTAAAGGACAAGCGGTCTTACCCTTAGCTGCTTCTGTTAGTATTTGATCGATATCGTTAACCGAAAAACCCAACTTCCTAGCGCTCAGAATGAAACGCAATCGATGTTGGTCATCTACTCCATAGTGTTTATAGCCATTCGTCTCACTCTTAACAGGCGACAAAAGCCCAACACGCGTGTAATAACGCACAGTGTCTGGAGTTGTTTTCATTTCTTTAACCAATTCACTTACTTTCATTACAACCTCTCCGTTTGAAGAAATACTTCAGAAAACACAGGTTTAAAACCTGAGAGTAAAACCTCTTTCAAAAATAGCCTACACCTGTGTCTTGGACACAGGTCAAGCACATATATAGCAGAGCCGTTTTCTTTCATTACTTAATGTCCACTGTCTGGAACATCCCCGCTTCAAAGTGCCCTGGTACATTGCAGGCAGCTGGTTTACCCACTGCACTGCCTTCTGAATCATGCCGGTGGTTCTCTCCATGATCATAGGGAGAGCCTCCACCAGCAAAAGCTGTTACTGAAATAGCTCCGCTTAGCAGTACCAAGATAAAAATAAATTTAATAGCCATTATTTGATCTCCTTTAATCAATCTGTTTGTTTAAATATTGTCTGTTTTCAATTAACAAAATCAGTGATTTTTCCTTTTCAATGTGCTTGCTTCACTACTTGATCAATTGATGTTTTACGCCATAGATAATAAATAGCTGGAACAACGACAAGCGTAAGCACGACCGCGCTGACCATCCCGCCTACCATGGGCGCAGCTATACGGCTCATAACTTCCGAACCTGTGCCAGTGCCGTATAAAATTGGCAATAAACCGGCCACGATAGCGGCAGCAGTCATCATCACTGGGCGTATACGCATACCTGCACCGTGTAACACGGCACTTCGCAAAGTTCCTTCATCGGGCGAAGAGCCTTTCTCCTGACACTCTTCCAGCATTTGCACGTAGGATTGATTGAGATACACCAACATAATCACGCCAATCTCTACTGCCACACCGGCCAATGCGATAAAGCCAACCCCAACAGCAACAGAAAAGTTAAAACCCTGTATGTACATCAACCAGATACTACCCACCATTGCTAATGGTAATGTTCCCAAAATAATCCCCACTTCAACGAAGTTACGAAAATTCATGAATAACAAAACGACAATAATGCCCAGAGTTAACGGCACCACGTAGGTCAACTTTTCCTTGGCACGCTGCATATATTCGTATTGCCCCGACCAACTTATGGCGTAACCGGCTGGCAATTTGAGTTGCTCTGCGACTACTTTTTGTGCATTTTCTACATAGCTGCCAATATCAACACCTTCGATGTCGATAAAAGACCAACCATTAAGTCGCGCATTCTCACTTTTAATCCCCGGAGGGCCGTCTTCAACGAAGACATTAGCCACATCTCCTAGGGGTATGCGCTGGCCACTGGGAGTCACTATCGGCAGCAGAGACAATTGCTCAGGCGAGTTTCGATAATCCTGCGGATAACGAATATTGATCGGATAACGTTCCAGCCCTTCTACGCTCTGCGACACATTCATGCCACCAATTGCCGTAGCAACAACCTGTTGCACATCGGCAATATTAAGACCATAACGCGCCGCTTTTTCTCGCTGTATATCCACCTTGATATAACGCCCTCCCGCAACACGTTCGGAATACACCGAGGCAGTACCTGGAACATCCGCAAGAATGGTTTCCAGTTGTTGGCCTATCGCTTGTATCTCAGATAACTTCGGTCCTGATATTTTGATACCAACCGGTGTTTTGATCCCTGTAGCCAACATATCAATACGGGTTTTGATCGGCATTACCCATGCATTGGTAACACCGGGCAATTTCACCAACGCATCCAGCTCTTTTTTAAGACTTTCAGAGGTTACGCCTTCGCGCCATTGATCTTTAGGCTTCAACTGAATAAAGGTTTCAATCATGGTCAGCGGCGCAGGATCGGTCGCCGTTTCCGCCCGCCCTACCTTACCGAAAACCGTTTTCACTTCTGGAACAGTGCGGATTAATTTATCGGTTTGTTGCAACAACTCACGTGCCTTGCCAATTGAAATGCCAGGATAAGTCGTTGGCATATACATCAAATCACCTTCATCCAGTGGAGGAATGAATTCGCTGCCAATTTTGTCCAACGGCCACAAGCCAACTGCAAACACCAACAAGGCCAGCGATAACGTTGTTTTGGGGAAACTGAGAACTTTCTTCAAAACCGGCATATAACCGGCTGTCAGCCTGTCTCTTATACACATCTGACGCTGCCGACGATCTACTCTGTGTAGATC
>CAJXPP010000281.1 GCA_913058195.1 uncultured Gammaproteobacteria bacterium
CAGAGTAGATCGTCGGCAGCGTCAGATGTGTATAAGAGACAGGGTATACATGGCATTAACTAAGGCCGACATGACAGAGCAACTCTATGATGAGTTGGGGTTCAATAAGCGCGAAGCAAAAGAATTGGTTGAAATGTTCTTCGAAGAAATTCGTGGAGCATTAGAAAATGGATCACAAGTTAAATTGTCAGGTTTTGGCAATTTTGAACTGCGAGACAAAAGTGAACGACCAGGTAGGAATCCAAAAACAGGCGAAGAAATCCCTATTAGTGCACGTCGAGTAGTGACTTTTCGTCCAGGACAAAAACTAAAGGCTAGGGTGGACGGATATGCTGGAAGCGAGTAATAACAACGAATTACCAGTTATACCTGGTAAGCGTTACTTCACTATTGGTGAAGTAAGTGAGTTGTGTGGCGTTAAGCCTCACGTTTTACGCTACTGGGAACAAGAGTTTCCTCAGTTAGAGCCTGTAAAACGACGAGGGAACCGCCGTTACTACCAGCGTCATGATGTTGTTTTAATTCGTGAAATTCGTGGTTTATTGTATGAACAAGGTTTTACTATCGGCGGGGCTAGACAACGCTTAGAAAACGAAAATAAACCTGAAGGCACTGATAAGAACAAAAAGCAAATTATTCAAGAGCTTATACAAGATCTTGAAGAGTTATATGCATATTTAGCATAAACGCTTAAACCTTCATAAAAACACTATAGACCGCTATACCTATACTAATGTAGGTGTGGCGGTTTTTGTATATAACACACTAAAATATTCTGTTACAAAACTGACTTAATCAGTCGGTTCTTTAAAAGAATTTGATATGATCTCCCTATGCATAGAACCGATTTTCAATTTGATTTACCTGAAGAACTAATAGCGCAATTCCCTTCGGAGCAGCGTAATGCCAGCAGACTTTTATCTCTTGATGGAAATACTGGGGCTAAAAACGATCTGCAGTTTACTGATTTACTAAGTTTATTAAAAGCTGATGACTTACTTGTTTTTAATAATACGAAGGTTATACCTGCCCGTTTACTTGGTCACAAAGATAGTGGTGGCAAGATTGAAATATTGGTAGAACGCATATTGGATGATAAGCGTGCCTTAGCCCATATCCGCAGTAGTAAATCACCAGGAAAAGGTCGTCATTTATTATTGGAAGATAAATTAGATGTGGAAGTCCTAGGACGACAAGGTGCTTTATTTGAGCTTTATTTTCACGTTGAGACTACTGTTACCGACGCTTTAGAAAGTTATGGTCGACTACCTTTACCACATTATATTGAACGTGATGTCGCAAAAGATGATCTAGAACGCTATCAGACTGTTTATGCTGAGCATACAGGTGCGGTAGCTGCGCCTACAGCAGGCTTGCACTTTGATCAGTCTATGCTGACAGCGATTAGTGACATAGGCATTGATATTGCCTATGTCACGCTTCACGTTGGCGCGGGAACATTTCAGCCTGTTCGAGTAGATGATATAAAAACGCATCATATGCACTCGGAACGAATTGAGGTTAGCCAATCTGTATGCGAGCAAGTGAAGGCCACTAGGAAAAGGGGCGGGCGAGTTATTGCCGTGGGCACAACCAGTGTCCGAGCTTTGGAAAGTGCCTCTCAAACCGGTGTTATTGACTCTTTCAGTGGCGAGACAGATATATTTATCTATCCTGGTTATCAATTTAAAACGGTTGATGCCATGATAACCAATTTCCATTTATCAGAGTCGACGCTACTAATGCTTGTATCAGCATTTGCTGGCCGTGATAATGTGATGTCAGCTTATCAGCATGCCATAGAACAACAGTATCGCTTTTTCAGCTATGGTGATGCGATGTTTATTTCAAAGAGAACTGTATGAAAACACTAGAAAATATCCGCTTTGTATTAGTTGGCACTACACATCCGGGTAATATTGGTGCAGCTGCTCGAGCCATGAAAACAATGGGGCTAACTAATCTTCATCTAGTAACGCCAAAAATATACCCCAGTGCAGAAGCAACAGCCCGTGCATCAGGCGCTGATGATGTTTTGGCGAATGCTGCAGTGCATGATAGTTTAGATGCAGCTCTCGTAGGTTGTCAGCAGGTCTATGGCATGAGTGCACGCCTACGACATTTACCGGTGCCAGTGGTTAATCCTCGTGAGGCTGTGACACAAATTCAACAGCAAAGTGATGATGCTCAGATTGCAATTATATTTGGTCGTGAGCACTCAGGCTTAACTAATGAAGAACTAGACCGGTGCCAGCATTTGGTTAATATTCCTGCTAACGCTGAATACAGTTCTCTGAATTTAGCTGCGGCTGTTCAGGTATTGGCATATGAATTGAAAATGAGCTTTGACCCAAGCATTGAAGTTGGTCGGGTTGGTGAACAGCGTGAAGCTATTAATGCAGATGATTTGGAGCACCTTTACAGTCATTTTGAACAGTCACTCATCAAAATTGGTTTTTTAGATCCTGGACAACCCAAAAATTTAATGCGTCGCTTACGGCGATTATTTAATCGTGCAGAGCTAGATCGTAATGAACTACAAATATTACACGGAATTTTGCGTGCAGCTGAAAATCAAAAAGGAGAGTAGGCATGAATGATGAAGTTAGTTTATGGCAACAAATAAAAGAAGACGTCCTTTGTGTTTTTGATCGTGATCCTGCTGCACGAAATGTATTTGAAATAATTACTACTTATCCTGGTGTTCAAGCAATTCAATGGCACCGGTTTAGTCATTGGTTTTGGAAACATAAAATGAAATGGCTAGCTCGGTTTCTATCCACGATTAGTCGCTGGCTGACAGGGATTGAAATTCATCCTGCGGTAAAAATTGGCCGTCGTTTTTTTATTGATCATGGCATGGGCGTTGTAATTGGTGAAACGGCTGAAATTGGTGATGATTGTACTTTGTATCACGGTGTAACATTGGGTGGCACCTCGTGGAAAGAAGGTAAACGCCATCCAACATTAGCAAACAATGTAGTGGTGGGTGCTGGAGCAAAAGTACTTGGACCTATTTGCCTACATGATGGCTGTCTCTTATACACATCTCCGAGCCCACGAGACTAGGCATGATCTC
>CAJXPP010000282.1 GCA_913058195.1 uncultured Gammaproteobacteria bacterium
GTGGGCTCGGAGATGTGTATAAGAGACAGGTGATTTAGGTGCTGAAAATGGTATTCGCCGTATTAGTGCGGGTAACTATGGCGGTAAACTGGGCCCATTCCACTTCCACCTACAGGAGATCATGGCATGAGCGCATTAACATTCACACTTAAAACTATACCTGCTCAACGTATTGATTGTTCTCCCTTGACGCCGGAAGAGTTAGCAGGTAAATCAGTTGCAGAAATTGCAGCAATAGAACTGGTTATTGGTAATAGTACTAAACGCGTTGATAGCTTATTTGATATTAGCGGTGATGATGCTTCTGATATTAAATTTGAGAATAGCTGTGACAAGCTTGATTTTGTTGGTCGTAATATGATGGCAGGAAAAATTACCGTTGAAGGTAATGTCGGTGCTTATCTCGGTATCTTCTTAGAAGGTGGTGAAATTGAAGTTACAGGTAATAGTGATGTCTATACAGCCTGTGAAATGAAATCAGGTCAAATTAAAATCAACGGTAATGCAGGTGACTTTGTGGGTGGTGTTCGTCCAGGTCGACGTAATGGTATGACAGGGGGCACAGTGATTGTCACTGGTAATACTGGCGCACGTACGGGCGACCATATGCGACGAGGCATGATCTTAATCGAGGGCAATGCAGGCGATTACTGCGGTGCTCGTATGATCTCAGGTACCATTGCTGTGTTAGGTGATGTGGGCGCTCATTTAGGTTATGCAATGAAGCGTGGCACATTATTGTTAACACAAGCACCGTCACAAGGTATTTCAGCAAACTTTAATGATTGTGGTTCGCATACCTTAGCGTTCTTACCGTTATTATTTGCTTCATTCACTAAGCTTGATAGCAAGTTTGCTCAAGTTGAATCATTCTCACGGGTGCAGCGTTATGCTGGCGATTTAGGCGGTATTGGTATGGGTGAAATACTGGTTAAAATTTAGCACTATGTATACGAAAATCCAATGCAAGGGAGCACGTTATGTCAGATACAGGTAAATCAATTACACAATTTATTATCGAACAACAACGTGCACACAAAGACTCTACAGGTGAGTTTACAGGCTTAATTAATGACATCGTCAGTGCTTGTAAAAAAATATCTCACCTTGTTAATCGCAGTGGCATTATTGGGCTTGGTGGTGCGGCTGAGTCTGAGAATGTGCAAGGTGAAGTGCAGAAAAAGCTCGATATTATTACCAATGATGTGATGGTAGACCATCTAAACTGGACCGGAAATCTAGCGGCTATGGCTTCTGAGGAAATTGAAGAAATTATTCAAATTCCAGATGACATGCCAAAAGGTAAATATCTGATTGCTTTTGACCCTCTGGATGGATCATCTAATATCGATATTAATCTCTCTGTCGGTACTATTTTCTCAATATTACATTGTCGAGAAGGCGTAACAAAACCTACTGTTGAGCACTTTATGCAAAAAGGCACTGAGCAAGTCTGTGCTGGTTTTTGTGTATATGGTCCAACAACAATGATGATTATTACTACTGGTGATGGCGTAAATGGGTTTACGCTAGATCAAGATGTGGGTGAATTTATACTCACCCATCCCAATATGACCATCCCTGAAGATACTGCTGAATTTGCCATTAATATGTCCAATCAACGCTTCTGGGAAGAGCCTGTACAGCGTTATGTAGAAGAATGCATTCAAGGTATGGATGGCGAGCGTGAAAAGGACTTTAATATGCGCTGGGTGGCTTCTATGGTGGCTGAAGTTTATCGCGTGCTGACACGTGGCGGTATCTTTATGTATCCAATCGACAGTAAACCAACGACCAATGGTGGCAAGCTTCGTCTGATGTATGAAGCTAGTCCAATGAGCTTTATTGTTGAGCAAGCGGGTGGTGTGAGCTCAACAGGTTATGAGCGAATCATGGATATTCAAGCGAATAGTGTGCATCAACGTGTGCCAGTGATTCTAGGCTCTAAGAATGAAGTGGAACGGTTGGTTTCGTACCACACTAAGTGAGTCAGTTTCATGATTTTAATAGGGAGAATAATAATTCCCTTTAAGAACGTGTAGTTATATGTTTTAATCATCTGTCTAATTTCGAATATTCGAACCGGTGAATTCGAGTATACATTTATATTATTTCACCAATAAGTTGAGTAAAAACAATGAGTAAAGGTACAGTAAAGTGGTTTAATGCCGATAAAGGTTTCGGTTTCATTACACCAGAAGATGGCGGCAATGATTTATTTGTTCATCATTCAGAAATTCAAGCTGATGGTGGTTATGCATCATTGAATGACGGCCAAGCGGTTGAGTTTGAAGTTGGACAAGGTCAAAAAGGTCCTTGTGCAAATAAAGTTGTTGCTGTTTAAGATCAACTTATAACAATCGAAGGTAGCGAGTATGCTTAATCGTGTATTCCGCTGCCTTCGGGCGTTATGCTTATTTTAAAGAAGGCTATTAGTTGATGTTATTTGCTTAGGCAGGAATATCAACTAATAGGATGTTAGTTCGATGAGCTTTATTCACGATAACAACAATGATAGAGATCAAACACTATAAGCATCAAAGGGTCAGGCAACTCTAGATTCATTTAATAACCTCCAAGCTGGAAATATCAAAGGATCGGCCAACTTGATATTGGTTGATGGCCTCATAAAATATAAACTGTTAAATAAGCTTGTTCATTTTTTGCGTGGCCAAAAATGAACCGAAAAAGCCCAGCCCATGCTTGTCTTAGCAAGTTCCCTCTGCTTTTCACAACTGAATGAAATACCACGCAACAGGTTTGAGGCATCCATGCCTCTCACCCTTTGGGCGCCAACGGCGTGAAAATTTGTCGCTTCGCTCAGACACCCGAAGTACTTCTCCAGTCATATTCCCGATGCTCGACTTTGCATTGAGGGCGTTTGTGGGCATGTTCATAAACTTTGGTTAAGCCCATATAGCTTAGGATTAAGTATGAAACTCAACAGAACAAATACAATAATAAACGAGGTTTCTGTTATTATGCCCCTGTCTCGCGCTTCGTGATGGCAGTTCGCTTTAACAGCGATTAAGGTTTCGAATCTATTTTACCTGTCTCTTATACACATCTGACGCTGCC
>CAJXPP010000283.1 GCA_913058195.1 uncultured Gammaproteobacteria bacterium
GCAGCGGGCTATGGTACTCGTTTTTTACCTGCAACCAAAGCCATGCCTAAAGAGATGCTTCCCATCGTAAACAAGCCATTAATACAGTATGGTGTAGAAGAAGCTTTAGAAGCAGGAATGACTCAAATTGGTTTTATCGTTGGCCGTGGAAAGCGTGCTATCGCAGACCATTTTGATAATAATTTTGAGTTGGAACATCAAATTGCAGGCACCTCAAAAGAAAAGTATCTTGATGATATTCGTACGGTTATGGATACATGTGATTTTGTATTTATGCGTCAGCGCGAGATGTTAGGACTTGGTCACGCAATTCTTACCGGTGAACCAATGATTGGCAACGAACCTTTCGCAGTGGTATTAGCCGATGATTTATGCGCTAAACCTTCGGATGGTGACGACCTTCGCGCATTAGGTCAATTAGCGGCATTATACGACCGATACCAATGTAGCATCATTGCTATTGAAGAAGTGCCAATAGAAGATACTGAAAGTTATGGCGTTATTTCGGGTGAAGAAATTTCACCCGGCATTTATCAAGTAACTGATATGGTAGAAAAGCCTAAACCTGAAGATGCACCAACCAATATGGCAGTAATTGGTCGTTATATTCTCACACCTGAGATCTTTAAGTATCTGCGTAATACTCCTCCAGGTCGTAATGGTGAAGTACAAATAACCGATGCCCTCAAAGCACTAGCACAAGATCGCCAAGTATTAGCTGTGAAATTCAAGGGTAAGCGTTTTGATTGTGGCAGTGTTGATGGCTTCGTTGAAGCAACCAATTATTACTTTGAAAATGAATATACTAAATAGTTATACCCGCAATTATGGCTAATTCCTTCTTAGTAAGGATTTAGCCATGTTCATATATTAAGCTTAGATAATATTTATTTGCAGCGTATAAAAACAAAAAAGCCGTAGTGTTATCACTACGGCTTTTTTTATATCTGGAGCGGAAAACGAGATTCGAACTCGCGACCTCAACCTTGGCAAGGTTGCGCTCTACCAGCTGAGCTATTCCCGCTTGAGAAAGATGTGCATTATAGGCGATTAATTTTAGCTGTCAACCATTAGATTTCATTATTGGCCATGCTGCTCTCAAATAACTCCACATAGAGCTAATAGTGAGTGCTGAAGCCACATAAAGCAGGCTTATACCAATATCAAATATTGGTAATCCAAATAATGGGTTATGGAAAATCAAACAACCAATCGATAGCATCTGAAAGCTGGTTTTTAACTTACCCACATAGGAAACCTTAACAGCATTTCTCTGGCCAATTTCGGCCATCCATTCACGCAATGCGGAAATTGTTATTTCACGACCAATGATAATAACGACAGGAATTAATACATACCATTCAGGTGTTTGATATAAAACCAATATTAGTGCAACAGCAACAATTAACTTATCTGCAACGGGATCAAGAAAAGCCCCAAACGGTGAGGTTTGATTCCACTTTCTCGCTAAATAGCCGTCAAGCCAATCTGTTAATGATGCAATGGCAAATACAATGGTGGCCCAGATTGATGCTGTTCCATAAGGTAAAAAATAACATGCAATCAACACCGGTATTAATGCAATTCGCAATAAGCTCAAAATATTAGGAAGGTTAAACATAAAGTCCACTTAAATTACTTAGTCCGCGGTATAGTAGCATTTATAAGGTTTTTATTTGTCGCCATGAAAGACGTCATAAATTTTTTGTGCCAGGCCCTCACTGATTCCATCAACTCGTACTAAGTCTTCAACTCCCGCTCTTTTAACTTCTTGCAAACCACCGAATTGTTGCAATAGTTTCTGACGGCGTTTGGGCCCCATTCCATCAATGCCTTCTAAGGGTGATGTCTTCCTTGCTTTAGCACGCCGCTGACGATGACCTGTGATAGCAAATCGATGTGCTTCATCTCGAACTTGTTGAAGAAGATGTAATGCAGGTGATTCTGGCGCTAAATCAACTTCGCCTTCCTGCCCCACCAAAAATAACGTTTCTTCCCCGGGTCGCCTTTCAGGGCCTTTGGCTATACCCAAAATATCGATATCGAGTTGCAATTCGGCCATCACCGCTTTTGCTTCTGTCAGCTGGCCTTTACCACCATCTATTAATAATAGGTCTGGGCGTTTTCCTTCACCTTTTTTTAGTCGTGTAAATCTTCGTGTTAATGCCTGGTTCATCGCAGCATAATCATCACCCGGTGTTATGCCTTCAATATTGAACTTACGGTAATCACTTTTTATCGCGCCTTCTAAACCAAACACCACACACGATGCGACTGTAAGTTGGCCACTGGTATGACTAATATCAAAACATTCTAAGCGCTTAGGCATTTCGTCTAAGTTAAGGGCTTCTTGCAATAACTCAAACCGTTGTAATAAATTAGAGCGACTACTCAGACGTTGATTCAAACTTATTTCAGCATTGGTAATTGCCATTTTCATCCAACGGACGCTATTACCGCGCTGAGGACATCGTAGCGAAACTCGATGTTGTGATTCTTGTTTTAATACATCTTGAAGTAAGGCTATATCTTCAGGTGAGTGGCTGACTAAAATTTCAACCGGAATATCTTTACCTAAGTAGTACTGTGGGATAAAGGCCGACAATAATTCTTCTGGTGAACTATCCGCTGATCCTTTAGGAAAATAAGATTTATTACCTAAGCTACGACCGCCGCGTATAAAGCAAACTTCAACAACGGCCATTCCGTCGCACACTTTGGCAGCCAACACATCTAAATCACCTTGCTCTGAGCTGACATATTGCCGTTCCTGCACACGGCGAAGGCTAATAATTTTATCTCGTATCGCAGCGGCTTTTTCAAAGTCTAGTTGTGTCGATGCCATTTCCATTTGATCAGATAACTCTTCCATTACTTGCTGGTTTTTTCCTTCCAGAAATAAAATAGTATGCTGAATGTCTTTTTTATAATCTTCTTCAGAAATCAGACCAACGCAAGGTGCTGTGCATCGCTTAATTTGATACTGCAAACAAGGCCGCGAACGGTTTTGATCTGTCTCTTATACACATCTGACGCTGCCGACGATCTACTCTGTGTAGA
>CAJXPP010000284.1 GCA_913058195.1 uncultured Gammaproteobacteria bacterium
CGAGATCATGCCTAGTCTCGTGGGCTCGGAGATGTGTATAAGAGACAGCTAAAAATACAAGCTAACCCCTCTATAAGATGAAACACTGTTTAAGAATAGATAGAAAGCATCAATAGAGATCCGTATCTCATTATTGATGCCGTATTAACACACGGAATGTTTATTAAACTTGGCTAAGATACTCACAAATATCAAGCCTCAACTTCTTTTAGTGATGCACATGCTACACACATGGTTGATGCCGGATCGATATCCAATCTACGCACATCAATTTCATTATCACAAACATTGCAATAACCATAATCACCTGATTCAATTAATGCCAGTGCTGTCGATATCTTTCTAAGTTGTTGTTGGCGAAGGCGAGTGGTTTCAATCGCCATGGATTGTGATTGCATTGCATCCATTCGAGAGATACGCCCTACACTTGATTGATCTAACTCCACAGTTTCAGTTGAACCTTGTGCCAGTTGATGTGATGACATCAATTCGTCTCTTTGCTGTTCAAGCAAGTGCTTAAATTTGTGTAAGTCTGCGTCATTCATCATTGATCCACTTTATGATTTTGCTAATCGAAACTTGCTGATAGCTTGACGTAAATCTGGCAATGAGGCAAGTTGCTGACCATAATATAAATCAATATACAGTTCGGTTATCTGATCGATATCATTTGTACATTGTGGGTAATGACGTTTAATTCGCTTGGCAAAATCTAAGGGACCTTCACTCGGTGTGCGCGTGATGCCTGCACGAGATATCTTGTTACAAAATAGTTGATATTGCTGAGTAATGGGGTCGTGTTTTTTGCGAGTATAAAAAAGAAATGCACTGATGAATAACAGTGTGATGCTGATTGATATGGTGAGCCAAGCAATCATGTTTTGCCAGTTTGGTGTTGCCATGCCTAATTTTGATAGAAATTCTTTTTGTAGTTTCGGGCCATAGGCCAATATCCATTGGTTCCAGCCGTTATTGAGTGCATCCCAGTTATGATTTATTTTTTGCCAAAGTTCGACAAGTTGGTGGCTATTGCTTATGAATAGAGGGGAGCGCATAGTAAGGGGCATAATAGCGTTCATACCTTGTTCGATGCGTTGCTGAGATATTGCAGCAGTTGGATCAATACGGATCCAACCTTCATCTTTTAACCAAACTTCTGTCCATGCATGGGCATCACGCTGGCGAACGACTAAAAAATCATCTACAGGATTAATTTCACCACCCTGATAGCCGGTTACTATACGGGTAGGAATACCAGCTGCACGCATTAAAATGGTGAAACTAGCAGCATAGTGTTCACAAAAACCACGTCGACTTTCAAATAAAAAACTATCAATAGTATCGCCGCGTAGTTGTGGTGGCGATAAGGTATAAAAGAAGTTTTGTTGGTTAAAATGATTAAGTGCTAATTGGATAAGTTGTCGAGGTTGTTGGGTTTGTTGTAACCACTGTTGGGCGAGTTGTTTTGTTCTGGGATGTTGGTTCCTAGGGATTTTTAATGCCTCAGTAAGGTATTTTTCACCATTAGCATTAAACTGAAATTGAGTGTTTGAACTGAGGGTATATTGCTGGCGTTGTCTGATCGGATCATTGCTACGTAATTGACCATCTTGAGTGAAGTGCGTTTTAAGATCTACTGGTAAGGTTGTTGGAAAGTCTAAGGCAAATAACCAGTGCTCATTTTGAGGCTCAAGTGTTGTGGTGTAATGATATTGTGGACCCGTTGAAATTATATTGGGTGAAGCAGAAAGCTGTTGTTGTTTATCTAGTTCTATCCACGTTGTACCATCTGTTTTCCATAACACTGGGCCACGCCAATACAAGGCCGAATTTTTGGGTGTTTCACCATCAAATTTTACCCGAAAGGCAACTTCATCCGATAGAATAAGCTGACTTATTTTGCCAAGCGTCATGCTATTACCGATGCCCGTTTTTGCACTATGAGCATCTTGAGGAAGTCCCCATAGTGGCCCTGCAATACGTGGGAATAATATAAATAATATCAACATCAAAGGCAGGGCTTGTAGCAACATCTGACTTGCTAATTTAACCCTCGAACGGCTATTAAGTGTTTGTTTGGGATCATTGAGACTGATTAAGCAAATAGTCATGATAATGACAACAAAAAACATCAGACCAGCAGTGGGAATGCTTTGGGAATAAAAGAAATTAGTAACCACTAAAAAGTAGCCTAAAAAACAACTGAGGTAATAATCGCGTTGTGAACGTATTTCAACAATTTTGAGCCCTAACATCATTGTTAACAGTGCTACACCCGCATCTCGGCCAATTATATTGCCATAACTACTTAATAATAAAAGGCTCGCTATCGCTGCAATAATAAGTTGCAACCATTTCATTGTCTTATTTGTTTTTGACGGTAAAGGCCAGCCGTACCAGATATTCATACAGCGCCAAGCAATCATGGCTGAAAAGATAAATGTTACTGATAAAGGCTGATAAATTAAGTGAGGTAGGGCACCAAGACTCAAACCTATTATTAACCATAGTAGTGAGTTATTTGAAGGCATGATTGGCTGATGCTTATTCATAGAGAGCCAAGGCAGTTAGACAGCGATGATGGTGTTGTAAACCAGAACCAAGGTTGAGAGTAATGTTTGGCAAGCTAAGCCCATAGGTCATGCCAGCAGCTTCTGCTTGTAACACCCATAGACAGAGTTGCGACAGTCGTGTTTCAACATTGTTGATGTGAGCCAGATCTTGCCATGACAACATCAAATGACCACCTTGAGGGCTGGTAAATCTTTTGGTACGTAAAATATCATCACGTGCCATGGCTTTCCAGGCAATGGCGTGAATTGGATCGCCACTTCGGTAATTATTAAAGCCAGAAAAATCATCCACACCTTTTTGTAGGCTCTGTTTGAATTGTTGGCCATACTCTGCTGAGTTAGGAAGTGGTAAATCTCCAGATGGTGTGGGATATACCAATGCAGTATCTGTGCTATCGAAATAGCTCCAAGTATTAAACCTGTCTCTTATACACATCTCCGAGCCCACGAGACTAGGCATGAT
>CAJXPP010000285.1 GCA_913058195.1 uncultured Gammaproteobacteria bacterium
GCGTTGATGCGCAGGTTATCCACAAGCTTCACGCCGCGGCCGATCATCCGGTGTTACTGAGTTTTCCGGAAGGGGCTTATCTGAAAGGGCTGGTGTTGAGGGTGACAGAGTAAATAATTATTCTTAAAAAATGTGATCGTCAGCGCCTGAGAAATTAGAATAATCTATTTCTGACGCTTGCTCGTAATTTATTTTTGAATATAACATGCAATATGTTCGGTACAGAGTAGTTTGTGTCCAAAAAGTGCCTTGCTTTGTCTCACCTATTTACTGGCATGGCTTAACTTTTGAGTACATTATAGCTGCCTGTTAAGTGACTGTTGTACTACAAACTTGACACTATGTTTTTCGTAGCTGGATCATCATATTCATCATCAAAGGTATAAATATCCCAATACACATGGCTGCCAATACATCAGTTGGCCAGTGCGCACCGAGCACAAGGCGTGAGAAAGCCACTAAGCTAAGCCATAGAATTGCAAAGGCCAATGCAAACTTTCGTTTCATTGGCCATATCATTCCCACACAAAGTGCAGCAGCAATAGCGAACGTAGACACAGCCAGTGTATGTCCACTAGGAAAGCTTGAACCCCAGTACCACTCTGTTTGCCAAAGCAGGGGCCGATCTCGGTCTACTATAGTTTTTACAATATAGACAAGAATTGCACTACTGGTTACTGAACTTGCAAGGAGTGCTGCCTCAAAGCGTCGCTTTGCATAAAGCAATATCAGCGTTACGATCAGTGTTAGCGGAAACAAAACTTTTAATGAAGCGGTGTTTGTTATTATTTTAAATATTCCATTTAGCGAGCCTGGAACGTAATTATGGATATATAACATGATCGTTTTATCGAATACACCTGATTCTTTATAAAGCACATCTTCACTTATCTTGATAGCAATCACCGCCAGAATTAATCCCAGCAGAATAGTAAATCGACGTTTTTCTATAGGCTCGGACCACGATGGATGCTGGCTATCTACATACATAGATATGCTGAAATAGAGACAGATAATAATGATCGATAGTTTAACAATGTCTTCTATCAACTCAAAAAACATATGCACTCCTATGTAATATTGCCTCTAAGGAAAGAAGGCCGCTGTAATTACGGCCTAATTTTAACGAGCCACTTTGTAAAAAATAACCCGAAATGGCTGAACCTATTAGAAAACTAATGAGAATGAGAGCCGCATGAAGAATATCAGGAAAACTTGAGTTTACTAGTCTTGTACCAAGAAGTGTCGCTGTACCAGATAAATGTGAAATTGATTGGTGTTTAAAACCTGATAAGCCAATGAAATTTACAAGTCCTGCAACTAGCGCAAGAACGAATGAACCATATTCTACCAAGCGTACTAACTTTGAAGTCTAGACAATCCTTTAAATCGCTGACGACTGAACTATTTCTTGTCATTTGTTGGTGTCGCGCTCTGTATCTTTGCAGCAACAAATCGAATATACAGCACGCCGAGAATTGCGGACACTAATGAAGCTATCAGAATCGATGATTTCGCACTTTGCAGATGGACTGGTTGCGAATCAAAGCCCAACGTGGCTATAAATGTGGACATAGTAAAGCCTATCCCAGCTATAAGTGAGATGCCAACAACATGTTGAAAATTAACACGATCGGGTAAACAGCCAATTTTGTAGCGCAGGCCCAGCCAGCACGCACCAGAAATGCCGATAAATTTCCCCAGGACCAGGCCAGCAATAATGCCTAATCCGGTTGGATGTTGAAGGCTTTCGATAAATGAAGCCAGGTTAAATGGAACGCCGGCATTAGTCAGCACAAACAAGGGCAAGATAAACAGCGCCACCGGTAACGACAGCGCATCTTCCCAGCGACGTAGAGGTGTACTGGCACGTTCCGCAAAATCACGTACCTCTATCACCTGCTCATGATCCGTACGACTGCCGAGAACATCGACAGGTTTTGACTGCTCCTGCATTGAGTTGATTGTTGTCTTCGCTTTATCGAGTAGTTTTTCCGATGTCAGCTTTGGACGTGCTGGTATAGTCAAAGCAATTGCGACACCGGCAAACGTAGGGTGTACGCCGGAGTTGAGCATCATCCACCAGGTTGCTATGCCGACGACAATATAGAAATACGGCTGGCGTACTCCTGCGTAATTGCCTAATGCCAAAAATGCAATGAGTGCGAATGCGCTTAATAGATGAAATAGTGATACATCCTGAGTATAAAATATGGCAATAACCAATATAGCCCCGACATCATCCACGATAGCGAGACCTACAAGAAAAGCCAATAGACTGCCCGGAATGTGTTTTCTTACTAGAGTGAGTACACCCAGAGCAAACGCAGTATCGGTTGCCATGGGGATACCCCATCCAACCTGTGAATCAAGTGACCAGTTAAACAACGAATAGATGACCGCTGGACAAACCATACCACCGATGGCACAAAGTATTAACATACGTCGATGTTCGGGCTGCGCCAGATCGCCAGCAAGTACTTCTCGCTTGATCTCAAGCCCAAGGAAGAAGAAAAATATAACCATTAACCCATCATTTATGATGTGTTTAAGAGAAGCCTGCAGTTTAAAATCACCCAGAAAAAACCCAATCGGTGTATGCGTAAGGTTCTGGTAGGTAGAAGAATAGTCTGAGTTAGCCCACCAAAGGGCCACGATTGTCGCTAATAGAAGAAACCAGCTGGTTGTTGTCTGCGCACGTATAAAGCTTGAAAAAGGATCGTGTATATTTTCAAGGCCACGTTGCAATACATTATTTGAGTTATCAGTCATTTTGTTAAACCACTATACGTCGTTACCCTGCCCCATGTTATTTTGTTTCTAATTAACAATGAACTTCACGATGCTAGACCGGTACTAACAATTCAAGTATTCCAGCTTGAGCATGATCAAATGGCTCAAACAACTAAACTATTCAAAACATCACCAAGTCTTAGATGATATTTTAGGGTCAGACAAGGTAGAAATCCAGCGAAAGAGGTGACTAGACAATTGACTTACGGTGCTGCTATCGAATACCAGAAAACTCT
>CAJXPP010000286.1 GCA_913058195.1 uncultured Gammaproteobacteria bacterium
ATTAAGTGCGTCACTAAGTTTCATAGTTACGCCTTTCTCGACAATATAGCTATTTTTCATATTTGCAGGAATAAAAATATTATCACTCAAATAATCGGAAAAACTGATTCCGCTAACTTTTGCAATAACTTCAGCTAAAAGTACGTAGCAACTATTACAATATATCGCTTTATCAAAAGGTTGTGATTTGACCTTAATTTTATTTGAAGAAATAAACTCTATAACATCTTGGTTTGTAGACAAGTTGGCTAAATTTAGGTTTGAGTCTGAGAAGAAGTCGTCAGAAATATATACCCTATGAGACAGTAAATCCTTTATCGTAATACCTTTCCAATTTACTGGTAACTCTCGAATGTATGTGGCTACATGATCGTCTAGAGAAAGCTTATTCTGTTCTTCTAACGTCATAATTGCCAACGCAGTAAAAGGTTTACTAATGGAGCCAATTCGAAATCCGGTATTGGAGTTAATCGCTAGGTTCTTCCCCTTATTTGCTAGCCCTTTACTTAATTTAAATATCACTTCATTATTTTTTTTAACAAGAACACTAACGCCTGGCTTATCCTCTTCTTGTATTAATAGAATTTGATTGAGCTTATTCACAAGCGAGTTTTTATTACTTTGTGGTTCATTGCTAGCTAAAGAAATACAACTTATCAAATTTAGAAATATAAACAATTGAGTTGTAAAATTACGCACTACTGGCTCCTTCCTTGATTAGAACTTAATTTAAACTGACTAACGCCTTATTCAGAGGTAATATAATAGCGGCGCAGGAGCAAAAACCAACGGTAATTTGGCCTGTTGATCAGCTTTTATACGTTTTTTAACTTTTCTAATTTAGTGAATAAATAGGCTCCACCAAAGCCAAGAGCAAGTAATGTCCAACTTATAGAGGATAAATTAAACTCTGCCATAAAGTTATATTTAAATACGAGCTCTATGATTATTGAAAGAAATGACGGTACAGCCAAAATTAAAAACCAAAGCCCCTTTCCACCAACCTTTACTGCTCCTGCACAATAAGGACAAACCTGTACACTTCTAGAAAACTGATACCACTTTGGTTTTTGTTCAACTGGTCGACTACCAAGTTGTTTGAATGAAACTTTCTCTGAACACCAAGGACATTCTTTTTTAAACACTTGACCCCCATGAGACTTATATCGCCTACGTTAAGAGGCTTTTTATTAGTTTGCTAAAATTGTGTAGCGAAGCGGAACCGAGTAATCTGTTAGCAGTCCCATACTTAATTGCCTTGTATGGATAATATACCCACCAAATAACTATTTCAGGTAAAGTGAGACCCAAGCTTTGGCTGCAACCAAAGCCTTTCTTTTTCGCAGTTCGTTTGATTGATGGCTCCTCAGTTGAGAGACCGATAACAAGAATGAACGCGATAAAGGACTCCAAGCACCACACTCGAATAGTCTACTGGGTCTCGAACCCGCATTACGCAAGCAAGAGTTAGCTTATTATGAAAACAAAAACTAATCAAAACATTAATGTAGGTGTTGATACTGGAAAGTTTCAACTCGATATTTATATTCGCCCACTTGATATTTATTTCACCGTTACTAACGATGATAAAGGTATTAAAGAAGCAGTTAAAACCATTAAGAAATACAAACCTGAGCGTATCATTATTGAAGCTACAGGTCGTCTTGAAATGCCCTTTATTTTAGCTTGTGCTAAAGCTAAATTACCGTTTGTTATTGCCAACCCCATTCACATTAAACGATTCGCAGGAGCTATTGGTCAGCGAGCAAAAACAGACAAACTGGATGCACAATTAATTGCTCACTTTGGAGAAGCTATTCGACCTAAGCTTTCAACCTTAAAACCCGAAAATATGCAAGCTATGAGTGATTTAGTCGCAAGAAGAAATCAGTTACTGACAATGCAAACAATGGAGAAAAATAGACTTCAAATACTTCCTCAAAACTTGGTAATGACCATAAAACCAATTCTGACCGCTTTTAAAAATCAGATAGAAAAAGTTGAAAATAAAATTGCTGAACTCATTGAAAAGTGCCCAGAATATCAGGCAAAAAGCCTTATTGTTCAGAGTATGCCTGGCATTGGAAAAATAGCCGCTGCATCACTTATAGGGAACTTACCTGAACTCGGATATATCAGTAGTAAACAAGCCAGTGCGCTGGTTGGCGTTGCTCCAATAAGTAGAGAGAGTGGTCGTTATAAAGGGCAAAGAAAGATCCAAGGCGGAAGGCATCAAGTGCGAACGGTTTTATATATGGCAATGATGTCAGCGATGCAATGTAACCCTATTTTCAAAGCGACTTATCAACGGCTAGTGGCTGCAGGAAAACCAAAAAAAGTGGCGATTATTGCATGCGTTAGGAAGATGATTGTGATCTTAAATTCTATGCTCAGAGACGGAGTTATGTGGGATGCGACAACAGTTAATAATTAACTATTGACGCCATAGTCTCTTGTTATACGTTATTACTCAATACTCAGAATCACTTCTTCTCTGGAATTCTCATGAGTTAATACAACGCTACTTTTAATTGATTTATTTAACCATGATAAGAAGTTAAGTAAAACAACAAAGTCAGTTTTAGAATTTATATCTTTGGGATCTATATCAAACTCGATTTCATAACTTTTGAAAAAGTGGCAATTAACTAGTAGTTTACCGACCTGAACAGAAAGTAGAGTTGGGTCATCATTTTGTAATTTCCAGATTGAATCAATAGAGTCAGGCAAAGTACTAGCGTTACCGCCGTGCGTAAAAGCATGAGAATACTCTGCCGATTTTAAGGCAGCAAAGAATAGCTCCCATGAATCTCGTGATTCTGAAGTGACGATGATGTCTCTAAGTGAGCCATCTTGTTCGAAGTGCGATTTTAGATTATTCCATCTATCCATGAGAAACGTATAACGCCCGTATTAACCTGTCTCTTATACACATCTCCGAGCCCACGAGACTAGGCATGATCTC
>CAJXPP010000287.1 GCA_913058195.1 uncultured Gammaproteobacteria bacterium
TGCCTAGTCTCGTGGGCTCGGAGATGTGTATAAGAGACAGGTGGTAACGTTCCAAAAGAATTCTTTCCAGCAATCGAGAAAGGCTTTAAAGGCATGATGGATACTGGTGTTCTTGCTGGTTTCCCTGTACTTGACGTTGAAATTGAATTATACGATGGTGGTTTCCATGCGGTCGATTCATCTGCTGTTGCATTTGAACTTGCTGCTCGTGGTGCTTTCCGTCAATCAATCCCTAAAGCTGGTGCTCAGTTAATTGAACCTATCATGAAAGTTGATGTGTTTACGCCTGATGATCACGTTGGTGATGTTATTGGTGATTTAAACCGTCGTCGTGGCATGATCGGCGGTCAAGACGCTGGTGTTTCTGGTGTTCGTATTAAAGCTGACGTACCTCTTTCAGAAATGTTCGGTTACATCGGATCTCTACGTACAATGACATCAGGTCGTGGTCAATTCTCTATGGAATTCTCTCACTACATGCCTTGTCCTAACAACGTAGCTGAAGAAGTTATTGCAGAAGTTAAAGCAGAGAAAGCTGCTAAAGACGCTGCTAGAAAATAATTAACACTTAATTATTTTTGATAAAAGGATGCTTCGGCATCCTTTTTTATTGCCTAAAACATAATAGCAACCAATGGACAAAATATAGCCATTACTTAATGCCCGTGATATGGTTTTAATTGGGTGCTTATGTTTTTAATTAATGACTAACCTTTGCACTTTATACCTTTAATAATAAAAATAATTTAGCAGGTAGCCGTTAAGATGTTTAATTTTATAAGCCGTTCTATTATGCGCCAATTGGTTATTACCATTTCAAGCGCAGTTGCAATTCTACTTATCATCACGTCATTTTTTGTCTTATCTAATGTCAGTGAAAATACTCGCACTCAACTTATTTCTGATATAGAGAATATTGTCACTTTACAGTCAACAAAGGTAAAAGACTTCTTTATTGCCAAAGGCCAAATCAATCATAGTGTGTTTTCTAACCCACTCGTTATTGACTGGTTTGAATCATATGATCAACGATTAGCTGATATTAGCGAGAATAAATCATATCAAGACGTCACCCGTTACTTTAAATACTTCTCTGAAAAAGACCCGGCAATAAAAAGTGTTTTTTTTGGTAGTGAAAACACTCATGAGTATTTCGATTTGAATGGTCGTTACGATGACGCACAATATTTCACCAATCAGCGCCCATGGTGGAGCAATGGTTTAAATCAAGGGAAAATGTATGTCACCGACCCTGCTGTCGATAATAATGACGGCTCAGTATCTGCCACCATAACATCGCCTTATTATCTACCCAACGGAAAGCTACTTGGTATTGGTGGTATGGATATTTTGATCACAACGATCGGGCAAGACCTACTTTCTACCATTAAGTATAAAGGTGAAGGTGAAGCTTTTCTCGTTACAGATACGGGAAAACTAGTATTCTTCCCAGGCTTTAATGAGGACTTTAAACCTGGGAGCCAAATGGATAGTATTAGCCAACATTTCTCCAATAGTAGTGGCTTTGGCAAATTGCAAGCGACGCTCGCTCAAAACTCCAATGGGCTGGCAGAAGTCACTTGGCAAGGCAGCAAGTATCAAGTAATTTTTAACGAGGTTAAAAGTGACTACCCAGTAATGAATTGGAAGCTGGGGTTCCTTGTGCCTGCGCAACTAATAGCGGAGCCAGTAGAAGCTGCATTTTGGTCATCTAGCATCACAGTTATCGCTATTATTATCATGATCGCTATCGTGGTTTGGTTGACTATTCTTCCCTTTGTTAAACGTATCACACGCTTACAAGATGCTATGAAAGATATAGCGGATGGTGACGGTGATTTAACACAAAGAATAGCACCATTAAAAGATGATGAAATAGGTCAATTGGTTAATGAGTTTAATACTTTTATTGACTCAATCCAGCAATTGGTCAAGCAAACTGTTGTTATCACCCAGGATGTCACGGCTTCAAGTGAAGCCGCAGAAAACATTAGCAAAGAAACTACAGATATTGTTGAAGCGCAAAAACGTGAGATTGACCTCGTGGCCACCGCAGCAACGCAACTGGCGCACACAAGCAGCGAAATATCGAATAATACTAACCAATCGAAAGAGTTAGTTTCGCACGCGGAGGATAAAGTCACTTTTGGATCGGAAGTAGTAAATCAAGCAACAGCTGGCATGCAGCAACTTTCTAATAATGTCGATAATGCATCACAGGTCGTTGATAAGCTGAAAACGGGCACACAGAGTATTGGAGATGTTGTGACGGTAATACGCAGTATCGCTGAACAAACAAATTTACTCGCGTTAAACGCTGCGATAGAGGCTGCTAGAGCAGGAGAACAAGGACGAGGCTTTGCAGTAGTAGCAGATGAAGTTCGCACACTAGCATCACGTACACAAGAATCAACCGCAAATATAGAACGGATAATTGAAGAGCTTCAAACAACAGCGGTAAGTGCGGTAAGCGTGATGGAATCAAGCTGTCATGAGGCTGAAAATAGCGTGCAATTAACACAGCAAGTGCAACAAGTATTAACTGACATTGCCGATGTTATTGGCCAGTTTCAAAGTCAAACATTTGAAATCGCTCATGCCGTGGATCAACAAGCAAGTGTTGCGGATGAAGTATCCAAGAATATCGAAAATGTAAGAGCACTTACTGATAATACGGTAGAAGCATCAGCAACAATGAAAACAAGTTTGGCTAGCCTTTCAGATCAGTCGAATTCTTTATCTAACGTTGTAAATCAATTTAACGTTTAATACACCATAAATTTATATCATCTCAAGTAGCATACCGCAGCATAGTCAATGTTGCTTGAGATAGTAAACTTTCCCTTATAGCAACTACATCCCGATACAACCGCTAGCCCTGAATTACACCCATATCGAGATCTGTCTCTTATACACATCTCCGAGCCCACGAGACTAGG
>CAJXPP010000288.1 GCA_913058195.1 uncultured Gammaproteobacteria bacterium
CGTCGGCAGCGTCAGATGTGTATAAGAGACAGGTTCAAATAATTAGCAATACTTCCAATTGCATCAGTCGGATTTGTCCAAATATCGCGATATTGATCATCATCAAAATCGACCGCATAAGCACGGTAACTACTTGGCATAAACTGTCCCAATCCCATCGCTCCAGCATACGATCCCACAGGATCAAGCTGAGACATATTCTCTTCTCGCGTTAATATCAAAAAGTTTTCTAGTTCGCTTCTAAAAAAAGGACTTCTAGGTGGATAACGAAATGCCAATGTTGATAAAGCATCTATGACTCGATAACCACCTACATTGCCACCATAACGTGTTTCAACGCCTAAAATAGCAACAATAATTTCAGCGGAGACACCATATTGCTGCTCTGCCTTAGCTAAGTCATCACTATGCTGCTGCCAGAATGTAACGCCACCCTTTATGCGTTTATTGCTAATAAAAATTTTGCGGTAGTCATACCACGGTTTACTTCTTTCAGCAGGTCGAGATATTGCTTTAAGAATACTTTGTTTAACCTCAACTTTTTCAAATAAGCTTTCTAGATTATTTCTCTCAAACTGATGCTTTGTAACCATCTCATCGATAAATTCAGATAGGCCTGGTAGATCATTATCTGCGTAGGCAAAGTTAACCTGTGTGAATAATACCGCACAAAATAAGATAAATTTGTTCATGGTGACATCATCCTTCGATGGGTGTGAATAGACATCAGGATACCGAAGCCAGCCAACAAGGTCACCATTGATGTACCTCCATAACTTACTAAGGGCAGCGGCACACCTACTACAGGCAAGAGTCCCGTCACCATCCCAACATTAACAAATACATAGACCAAGAAAGTTAACGAAATACTCCCTGCTAATAATCGCGCAAAACTGGTTTGTGCTTGACTGGCAATATAAACGCCTCTTACAGCGATCAATAAATAAAGGCTCAACAATAATCCCACCCCAAATAAGCCAAACTCTTCAGCTATTACGGAAAAAATAAAGTCTGTTGATCGTTCAGGCAAAAAAGCCAGATGCGATTGCGTTCCCTCCAGCCATCCACGACCAAATAGACCGCCCGAACCTATCGCTATTTTTGATTGAATAATATGGTAACCAGAACCCAGTGGGTCACTTTCTGGATTTAAGAGCGTTAATACTCGCTGCTTTTGGTAATCATGCATTACATACCATAAAACAGGAAGTGCTGAGGTACAGCTAACAATAAACCCAATAATAATTTTCCAAGAGATCCCTGATAAAAATATAACAATTAAACCTGAACTTGCAATCAATAATGCAGTCCCTAAATCGGGTTGCTTAGCAATTAATAGTGAAGGAATTATGATCATAATCAGCCCAATAATTAACCGGATTGCTGAGGGAGCTAAAGGCCTTTCAGCTAGGTAAGCAGCGACTAATAAAGGTACTGCTAGCTTCATAAGCTCTGACGGTTGAAATCGGAAAACTTTTAAATCAAGCCATCGTTGTGCGCCCTTCCCTTCATGGCCAAAAATTAATACAGCTATAAGTAGTAATAATCCTGCTCCGTAAAGCCAATAGGAGGAATCTCGCATTCTATCTGGGTGAATATTGGCAATCAGCAACATAATAAATAAAGCCGCCGATATACGGACTAATTGACGCATCATTAATGCTGAACTTTGATCGCCAGCACTATACAAAATCATTAGGCCTGCACTCATCAGTATCAATAAACCAATAAAGAGCAGTGCATCAATATGTATTGTTGCAAGTGCGCGCGTTAAACTCCACCGCTGTGGATTATGGTGATCAATAAGGTGCCTATTCACTTGGCTCTACTCCCATATATTGATCGATAATTTTACGCGCTATTGGCGCAGCAGTTCGACTACCACTACCCCCATTTTCAGCTACCACTGCAACCACAATTTCAGGAGCTTCAGCTGGAGCAAAAGCTATAAATAATGCGTGATCATGAAGTCTTTTTGCTAGTGTTTCAGCATCATATTTTTCATCTTGCTTGATTCCAAACACTTGAGCGGTACCTGTCTTACCTGCAATTTTGAATGAAATACCTTTCCCTATATGCCTTGCTGTTCCTCGCACACCGTGTACTACTTCTACCATCGAATCAATAACAGCTTCCCAATGGCGACTATTTTCCATGGGTAAATTTGCAGCAACTTTTTTTTCTATGAGTTCTAATTCACTTTGTCCACTACTTCTAATTGCACGTGCAACCTGAGGAATCACATTAACACCGCGCATTGCTAAGATGCCCGTTGCATGAGCAAGTTGAACCGGTGTTGTTTGATTAAAGCCTTGTCCGATACCAGAAATAACGGTTTCGCCTGGATACCAGGTTTGATTACGAGTCGCTCTCTTCCATTCTTTTGATGGTGATAAACCTTTACTTTCACTAGGTACATCAACACCTGTTTTGTGGCCAAAATCAAATAAATCTAAAAAGCTATGTAAGTGATCAATGCCAAGTGCATTAGCAAGATCATAAAAATATACATCACACGACTGTGAAATAGATTTTTTTAAATCAACATGTCCATGACCATGACTTTTCCAGCAACGGTAACGATGGTCTTGCCCTGGTAATTTAAACCATCCAGGACAGAAACTTTGAGTTTGTTCAGTGACAATTCCTAACTCTAAGCCAGCTAAAGCTACAAAAGGTTTCAGCGTTGATCCAGGGGGATAACGTCCACGTAATGTTCGATTAAATAATGGCATATCAATCGAATCTCTTAGCGCACTGTAATTTTTATTGCTGATTCCCGTCACAAATAAATTAGGGTCGAAATCTGGTTTACTCACCATCGCTAATACAGCCCCTGATTTAGGGTCCATAGCCACAACAGCACCATTACTGTCTCTTATACACATCTCCGAGCCCACGAGACTAGGCATGATCTCG
>CAJXPP010000289.1 GCA_913058195.1 uncultured Gammaproteobacteria bacterium
TAGATCGTCGGCAGCGTCAGATGTGTATAAGAGACAGGGAGAATATTGGTAGATTCTTGCATCGCACCTTCAGCTGTTTGCGCCATAGAAATACCATCATTAGCATTACGTTGTGCCACACCTAAACCATTAATTTGAGAAGTCATACGGTTGGCTATTTGCATACCAGCCGCATCATCTTTTGCACTATTAATACGTAAACCTGATGACAGACGTTGTAAAGATTGATTTAATGAACTTTGTGATTTAGTTAAGTTACGTTGTGCATTTAACGATGCAATATTCGAATTAACAATTACAGCCATGAGCCTTCTCCTAAAACGGGACAATTATATTGTCACCGATAATAATTAGCAGTTATTCTATGGTTAACCCCAGAATTTACCGCCTCCGAAAACTATAACGGCACTATCATTCAAAGCTTTAATCTTTTTCTAAAAAATTTTAAGAGCCGGTCTAAACCCCTGACCAGCTCTTTGATTCAGCCATTTTCTACCCTTGCAATAAACTAAGGGCTGATTGAGGCAATGAATTCGCTTGCGACAATATAGATGTACCCGCTTGCTGTAAGATTTGTGCTCGTGTCAGTTTTGCTGTTTCTGCTGCAAAGTCAGCATCTAAAATACGGCTACGTGCAGCAGATGTATTTTCAGATAAACTTTGTAGGTTTGAAATAACTGACTCAAATCTATTTTGCACCGCACCAAAAGTAGCTCGCAATGCACTCATTGCATCAATGTCGGTATCAAGTGTGCCCAATGAAGCAATCGCATTGGTAGATGTATTTACTGAAGTAGTCGCTGCTGTTGTTATAGTGGCTGTAGATAATGAAATTGTAACTATATTCACAGCATCAGCACCTGTTTGAAATTGAATTGATCCGCCCGCACTTAACACTGCAACACCATTAAACTTTGTGTTTGCAATAATATCGGTATTTGTTGCTGCAAGTTGTGTTGCTTCAGCTTGAAGACCTGTTCTAGATTCTATTGTACCACTGGCTGATTGCACCGCAATTTCACGAATACGTTGCAAGTTGTTTGAAATTTCAGCCAAGGCACCTTCAGCAACCTGTGCTAATGAAATACCGTCTTGTGCATTACGTGCACCTTGATTCGCACCACGAATATCAGCAGTCATTTTCTCTGCAGAGAATAAGCCCGCCGCGTCATCTTTAGCACTATTGACTCGTAAGCCAGACGATAAACGTTGTAACGCTTGATTTAATTCACCTTGAGATTTAGTTAAGTTTCGCTGCGCATTTAACGAAGCGATATTGGTATTTACTACTAAAGCCATAATAGCTCTCCTTTATCTAACCATATTTAAATTACTTACAACCTGCCAAAGTTGTAAGCAGGTACGGTTTCGATAAAGCACGAGCTGTGCCATTTTTTTTACTTGTTATTTTTCAATCAGTTACAGAGTAACGTATTCCTCTCCCATCTCTATTGAAATAGCTGTGTCAAAAATTCATCTTTTAGTTAAAGCTTCAAACCAAGCACTAACATGCTGATCTAAAGTGTAATTTGATAACACCCACTGTTTTAATTCAGCGCCTTGACGTTGCAACTGTTCAGGTCTTAAAATAGCTGTCGAGATAGCATTCAACCAGTCTTCTTTAGTATTATTTACTCTTGTTACAGGTGGGTTCATAGTCTGATAGGGATAAATATCAGTACATATTACTGGCCATCCCAATATGCCATATTCAAGTAACCTCAAATTACTTTTAGCCTCGTTAAATGGGTGCAGCTCTAACGGTGCAATCGCCAAATCTAAGTCAAGCTCAGCCATCTTCTCGGGATAATCAGCAAACGAAGTAAAAGCATGAAACTCATGTAAATATGGCTTCAAATCTTCGGGACACATCCCCATAAACACCCAATCGACCTGTTGCGCCGTTTCCTTGACGACTTCTACTATAATATCAAGGTCGCCTCGATGAAGTTCACCGCCAGCCCAACCAACTCTTAACTTTTGTCTTTTTTGTGGCGCAGCTGGCATAACTGTAGACCAACGAGCCATATCAATACTATTTGGCACAACAATAATCTCATTGCAAAACCCTGAAAATGCGTCTGCTAAAGGTTGCGTTGAGACGATCAACCTATCACATAATGCTAACGTCCTCCTCAGACGATGCCGCATATCTTTATATGACAAATTTCTAGCATCATTCTTTTTGGGTAATGAAAAAATAAGATCATCAATTGAAAAAACAATAAACACGTTAGTTTCTGACTTCAACCATTGTAATAATGTGTAATGCCCATCTGACAATGTATTGTTTAGATAAACAATATCAGGCCGAGCCCTTTTAACTTCAAACTTTGAGGGAATAAAAGGGCTAATAATACCCACATGATTCGGTAAGAAACAAGTTTCTATCAGTCCTTCTTTTGATAAAATGTTCAATGGACCTCGCACTCGGAACTCACCGATAGCACCCGGACTATAAGGAAAGGCCATAATTCTAGGTTTGCCATAACGGGCTTCTGACCACCCTACAGAAATACGTGTCCGAACAGAGTAATCCGTTTCCATCAAGCTTAGATTTCGATTGTAGGCCCCATCATGCTCAATATATCTAGACCAACGCTGAATAACAACATCTTCAGCATTGTCATTATTAAAATCACACATACCATTATTAAGTGATGCACGTTTTCTATCCTGTCGAACAACCGCATGAGGGGTCCATATATTTTTATAACCACGCTCTTTTATCTTCAAACAGAAATCAGTAATGCAATAGTGTGTATTGGCTAATTTATCTTCGTCTAGTCCTCCGACTAAAATAAAGTCTGCTTTATTAACAATAAATGCTGCACTTGATACAAATGCATATTCTTGGGACAGCATCTGTCTCTTATACACATCTGACGCTGCCGACGATCTACTCTGTGTAGAT
>CAJXPP010000290.1 GCA_913058195.1 uncultured Gammaproteobacteria bacterium
CGAGATCATGCCTAGTCTCGTGGGCTCGGAGATGTGTATAAGAGACAGGCTTCTTGTTTAGCCTGTTCTTGCAACGCTAATCCTTGTTGCTCCGCTGCTTTTTTTGCTTTATTTTCTAGTGCCAGCGCTTCTTTTTTGGCTTGTTCAACCGTCAGATTGCCATAACGACCAAGGGTGATCCTTTTGACCTTACCATTGATACGTTTCTCAACAATGAATGATTTAGCCCCTCCACTGGTCACACGAAGTCCAAAACCCACAATTGCGGCATCTCGATAGAAGCTCTGTGTAGACGCACCTGCACTAGAAAGGGCTGGAATTTCTACTTTATCGACAAATGATTTACTAATTCTCATATACTCTCCATAGTGTCTACATGAGGTATTATGAAGTTGTTTCAATAAGTTAGAAGCTGTTTTATTTGAAACGCCACAAAATATAGTCATGTAGACATGATTAGTCTTTACTGCCTCCCATGTAGACGCAATGTAGACGCTTGGTATCAAATAATAGCCATTTTATGCAAATATTGTCAAACTGGGGTTGGTGTTAACATTACTTAACTGATTGATATTAAAAGAATGTCAAAGAATTTCAAAAATAGGACGGATTAACTCATAATCCCTTTGTCCGGAGTTCGAGTCTCTGTGGGCCCACCATATATAATCAAGCCTCAGCACTAATTCAGTGTTGGGGCTTTTTTATGGGTTACCTTATAGGTTACCTTGATTGAAAATTTAATGGTGACGTTAAAAAGGAATATAGCTACTCGTAACAATTTAAGGTGTGCTAGCACTCTTAACCTGCCTGATACTTCTAGACATCTGATTCTAGAGGACTGCTTTCGACCCAAAGCAGACATTACATCTCAATCTATTTGGATTAAGTAATACCAACTCTGATAGGTGGCAAGATAAGTCTACGGATTATAATTCTCCCTTTCGGCTTGATTGTGCAATTACAGTGAATTATAGTCACTATATGTATAGGAATTACAGGGAACTTCTATTCCCGTTAATAACAAGTTAAGCATCCACAAGGAATAAGCATTGAAGTTAGCCATAGCCTTTTTAATCGTGATGTTTAGTAGCTCTCTATGGAGCAGTGATCTCACAACAGTAGAGGGCATCCAAAGTAGTATTGAAGAGAGCCTTACCATAGGCTCTGACAAGGAGGATATTGAAGCGTATCTTACATCGGTAAACTTATCGCATGGCTATGATCAGTATTCCTTTCGCTATCAAGCCATCGTAAGAGAAAATGAAGCGCAGTGTGTATTTGAGGGGGTTCTTCTTTGGCTGTTTTATGATTGTGCCATTCAGGTGTTTATTAACCTCAATGAAAATGGCACCTATAAAAGTCATGAGGTTTCACAAAGTTATACAGGGTTGTAGTCCAATGCTTAACAAGTTGCTGCATCAGGACGAGTCTATGAGAAGTATTGCAATATTAATCTGTATGGTGTTTCTCTCACTTACAGGCTGTCAAAATTCTGATAAAGAGTTAGAAATTGAATCAGGTAGAATCTCTGCAGTAATTAAGGAGCAATTTAGTCGCCAATCTACAATAAAGCAGGCGGAGGAATTCATGTCTTCGCAAGGTCTTGATCTCAACTACCTCAACCACGAACAATGTTTATCTGGGATAGGTTCAACTCAAGTATGTACTGGCGGCTATGTTCTCCAAGGTATAAAAACAATAAATCAAGATACACTTGGGGCTAAGTCACATATTATTGTACGGCTATATTTTCACAAATCTGGAGGCTATGCTTGGCATCAAGTTAATACAGCACATACATTCTTATAAGCTATGTGCCAAACACATTTAACAAGGCGCACAATGTTCGCCTACGGCTGGACAGCTTTAAGCGTGGCTTCGCCACAAAGCCGCCCATTACCTTTGCGTTATATGGCAAACCAACTAGGGGGCTTTTATGGAATTATTTAATTTCCTCAGCAAGAATGCTTTTTTCGGAGCGTTTGTAGCCGGCGTTGCCGTTATCGTAATTGTAACTATTTCAGCTTGGTTATATAGAAAGTTTGTAATGGCTCCTAAAGTATATGAAGCATTGAATGCTGGATTAACAAAACATGATTGTACATTCTTGCCATCCTCGTTTCTTGCCTCTGAAACCAGTTATACAATTGTAGAAATTGAAAAGTTGTGCACTATGCACCCGAACATCACAAGAAATAAAAAGCAACTTGAGTCTTGGTGTATAAAATAAGAGTTCAGCCATATAACAAGTCAAACCAGCAGGGACAACTTACACTACGTTTCAGTTGCCGTTAAACAAGGCGTAAACGAATGACTGCTTTTGGCACTAAAGGGACTTTTAGAAGGACTAATGAGTATCAGATAGAGTTTAAACGTATCAACCAAAATTGATGCAATACTTTTGCAATTGTTCTGCTAGGGAAACGTTAGTCCCCCTATATAAAACTGAGATCCTTCCTATATATCGGGCGGCTCTTTCCCCGCTTTGATCGCTAAATTACGTAGGGGCCCCTATTTATATATACCGGTGAACATAGATAACCGTAGCATCAACACCGCTATCAGTAACCGTCTTGTATCCACCCACAGTAGTCTTTAAAACTTTTAAAGTCGTGCAAAAGTGGCTGGCTTGTATCAACAAAGACAGAAGCAAAAGCCTCAGCCAAACTGTCGAACTGAGTAAAATTATTGGCATACAAAATTAAATAAAGCGGCAGTAATTACTGAAATGAGTAACTTTGGGTAGGCTAATTAAAAAATCAGTGACGTACTTTCCTGCTCACCTCAGTACCCTTGACTCTTGGTAACGCTCCATGCAGACTATGAAGCGATAAAAATCATGTTTAAAATTTAAGGAAATAGCTCATGAAATCAGTATATTCCTGTCTCTTATACACATCTGACGCTG
>CAJXPP010000291.1 GCA_913058195.1 uncultured Gammaproteobacteria bacterium
GAGATCATGCCTAGTCTCGTGGGCTCGGAGATGTGTATAAGAGACAGCATTATTATTTTTACTAACAGTATTCTTAACTATGAAATTATTGGCAGAACAATAAACATAAATACTATATTCACCACGACTAATATTAGCCTTACATGGTTTGATCCATTTAACAGAGTAACCATAATCACTAAGGTCTAAAGAGCTAAAAGCCATCCGACTACCAGAGGCGAATGTATAAAGCTTTTCAACCGTAGAATAAACAGAGCCAGTAATATAGGAGTTTTCTAAGAAATTATCTAAAGCACTAGCTTGATAAGGCTGCTCATTAGGTACATTGATATTATTAGTATTACTAGACGTAACAGGACTATTTTTAATAGGAACACTAGCGTTGGTTTGAGGTACTTCACCCACACTTTGTACAGGTTTTTCGATACTCTTAGCACCACTTCCCCCAATAGATTCAGGGACTGGCTTACTAAGTAAATAAGTCCAGAACAGCACAAGACAAGTAACCATTCCAAGCACCTTTGGATCTTTATAGACAGGCGTTCTTGGCTCTGTATTTTCGAAAGTTCCCGTTTTTGTCGAGCTATAAAGACTAAATATTTTCTTCGGTACGAAGTTGAATGGCTTAACGGCTCCTTGACTAGATTTTGTTGTTCCTCGACTATCACACGGATGCTCCACAGTTTTATAAAAACGCCAAATACCAACATTGGTATGACGAACGGCCACCTTGGCCATATCTCTCATTTCAGAACGGACTTTAGTAATTGAGGTTGTTGTAAATACAAAATCCCAATTGTAATGTCTTTGCATATCCCAAGCAGTATCCATATCTTCAGGACGTTCGTCAGCAGCTGCCTTGTCAGCACCTCCTTGATAATCTAAAAGAGCAATGTCTTTTGCATTCCATTTAGGTTTAAAAATTCGTTGTACTTCATCAACAACAAAAAAAGCACCACGAGGTGCCCAATGAAAAAAGCGAGCTAATCTATCTCTGCCCTCTTTCACTTCGGTATCAACAAATATTACATTGAAATCTTTATGAACAAACTTACGGCCAAGAACCTTAATCGCATTCTTTTTTGAAAAACCACGAACATTAGTGACCAATGTACGACCATTTTTAATGACTGGTAAAATATCGTCTTTGATAGCGCCTGATGTTTTAAAAGTTCCATCAGGGCCATGATGAATTTTAATACCCATATTAAATACCTAAAAAGCGCATGACAAACTTAGTCATAAACGCATTAATAATTAAATTAATACCATTAATAATATTAAAGAAGTTAAGGTGTTCAACCGTTTGCGTTGGTAAAGCAGATAAGGCTGATTTAATTTCCTGACTGATATTAAGCTGAACTAAGATTTCCTTAGCGACATCCCATGCATAACCCATTAAAAATAACTGAGATTCAATTTTGAATATCGTTACCTTTATGATTACCCAAGCAAACGTTTCAGTAGCGAAATCGTAAATACCTGACGTTATCCAAGTAAGTATTTCATTTAAAAATTCCATCATGTTTTAGTTACTCCTGAAAGGACAATAAAGCCAGATAAAACAGTAAAAATAAAAAGCATTATCTTAGAGATAATTTCCATTTCATCGGCATATTCTGTAAGACATCTATTTTCTTTTCTACCCTGAAAGGATATGACATCAAAGCAAGAATTAAACGAAGCAGTACCCCCATTAATTTCAGGAATTAAAGTTGATGATTCGCTTTTAATAGTGTCAATTTTATTTTGAAGTTCTTCTTTAATAGCTAATAATTCGGCCTCAGCAGCCTCCATATCATAAGAACCTTTTTCACCTTTAACCAAAGAACAACTAGTGTCTCCAGCTTCACACGGAATACAATCACTACTACCAGCTTCACAAGGTTGAGTTCCACCACCGTTACCACAAGTAGTATCTCCAGCAGGACATTCACCAGTTTCTGTACCAGTCCCAGTACCACAATCATCACCAGTACATGGAGGAGGTTCAGTACCACAATCATCACCAGTACATTCAGGTGGTTCAGGTGGTTGAGTAGGAGCAACACAAATAAATTGATCATTCATATAACCACAACCCGCTTCACATTGACCATTAGGACATTTTTCTTCAGGGTCAGCAGGGCAATAACTTAACGCACCTGATTCAGTGCATTGCTGGTCAGAGCCGTTAGGCATATCACCAATGCCACCATTTTCATCAAGTATTGGATAGACATCAGAATAACAGTCATTTTCAGTTGGCATGTAAACCTGATTACCATCACCAATATCAACAGCAGAAACGGCACACATTGATTTATCATTTTTTTCAACACAAGCTACAGATTCAGTAACAGGATTTGAGTAAACATCATTATAATTACAGGTATCATTATTCGTTGCATCGATAGATGAATAACAAGTTAAACCACCACTTGCATCATTATAATTTAACAAACCATCAGAGCATTCTTCTACTTCAGTGAAATCACCTAAAGATGAGCCAACATTATATGTAGTACTTCCACGTGTAGAGATACATTGACCATAAAAATTTTTAAGGTAGTAACTAACCTTAATAACTAAACCATTATCTGTTGATAAATCACCATCTATACCTGCCGAAGCAGACCCACAAGAAGTATGGGAAGGATGATTTTCAACGTAAGAAGTGACTGAAGAGGAACAGATACTATCTAGCTCTAACGGAGTTGGATTTTGTTTATCAGTTTGAGATTGACTAACATGGACAGAACCAAGAGAGCAATTGACAGTATATATTTTTAAAGTTTGCGGCTCCTGCATTGGAACAGAACCATCTTCAAATATATTTGCAGATGTAAAAAAGGGCGATATTAAAACTGTCTCTTATACACATCTCCGAGCCCACGAGACTAGGCATGATCT
>CAJXPP010000292.1 GCA_913058195.1 uncultured Gammaproteobacteria bacterium
CATTAAGAGGCAAATAATAGTTGGCTAAAATAAGCGACGAAGGAGCAAATAGCCAACTGTTATTTGTCCTGCTTGAATGGCTTATAGTTTGACCGTTCCACTAATTAATCAGTTTACCTACCCCATTAATAGGTGGAATATGCTTCTGTTGATCACGAATATTTGAATGAAAACATTCGATGCTTATAACAAGACTTTCGGATCAGCAGAAGTCACTTGTTTCACTACGCATACTCAGGGATTGCCGTCATACCGACTATCTATAAGACCTGCGAGAAACAATACCACAGTCATATTCCATCCTTAACTTTACGCTTTGGAGGTCAAAAATGAAAGCCTTTGATATTTCAAATTTTGCTGCACTTATCGGTATTGATTGGGCAGACCGTAAACACGATATTTGTGAAGTAAATTGTCAAACCAATAAATCATACTTTAGCGTTATTTCATCACAACCCAAGGCGATTAATGCGTGGGCGAATGAATTAAAAAGAAAGTATAACGGACAACTTGTCGCCGTCGCTTGTGAATTAAAAAAGGGCCCATTAATTTATGCATTAAGTAAATTTAGCCATATCGTACTCTTCACTATCAATCCATCGACTGTGGCTAAATATCGAAAAGCCTTTACCCATAGTGGTGCCAAAGATGACCCTACTGACGCCGCCATTCAAGTTGAAATATTGCAACTACACATGAGTAAATTAAATGTCATAACACCTGATACTGAATCCGTTAGGTGTCTTGCACAACTGGTGGAATATCGTCGTAAACTTGTTCAAGACAGAGTTAACTTAACCAATAAAATCACCACGACACTTAAAAACTATTATCCTCATGTACTTGATTGGTTTAAAGAAAAAGACACCATGATATTCTGCGACTTTCTATTGCGCTGGCCGTCACTTGAACAAGTTAAAAGAGCAAGAAAGCAAACACTCATCGACTTTTTTAATCAGCATAACTCTCGCTACCCAGCAGTGAATGAGAAACGTATCAACAATATAAAACAAGCTGAAACGTTAACGAACGACGAAGCTATCATTGCCCCCAATTTATTACTTATTGAGTGCTTAACTGTGCAGATTAAACAGTTGATGTTATCAATTGAGCGTTTTGATATTGAGATTAAAGCTATTTATAAAATGCATAAAGATAGGTTTATCTTTGACAGCTTACCTGGTGCGGGCCCACAAATAGCCCCTCGGTTATTGGCAGCAATGGGCTCTAATCGTGACCGTTATCATTCGTGTGAAGAGATTCAAAAGTATGCTGGTATTGCTCCAGTGACTGAGCGAAGTGGCAAGAAAGCATGGATACATTGGCGCTACTCCTGTACTAAGTTTTTAAGGCAAACGTTTGTTGAATGGGCGGGATTATCGGTGCGTTATTCATTTTGGGCAAGAGCTTATTACAGGCAACAAGAAAGCAAAGGAAAACCACATAATACTATTATCAGGGCATTAGCTTTTAAGTGGATAAGAATCTTATATCGGTGTTGGAAATCGAATACGGCATATGATGAAACAACATATCTAGAAGCGTTGAAACGCAAGGGTTCTCCGCTATTAAAGTATGCGGTGGAAAGTAAGTTTTAAAACTTGCTGTCCACCTCAGGGCGTGTTGTTATATGCGCCGAATTCATATACTAAGTGCGACACCCAATTTAATAAAAACGATGAACTGCTATATCCTTAGTTTTTTGCTCCCGCCAAGAAGTAAAACACTATGAAATACAAGCAGCTCACCGAAGGTGATAGATATACGTTAGCCACCTTAAAAAGGCAAGGCTTAAGCTTCACTAACATTGCAAAAGCGATGAATAGAGATAGAAGTACGATTTATCGCGAGGTAAATCGTAACAGTTGCTGGATTATTGATGGCTCTTATCGCCCTATTAAAGCACAACGCCGGACACGAGCAAGGCGTAGACGTTCAAGACGAAATCAGCATTTTACGACACAAGATTATAAAATAGTTAGGCAATTATTACGTCAACAATGGAGCCCTGAACAAATAACAGGTTACTTAAAAAAAGAAGGTGTACGCTGCTTTAGCCATGAAACCATTTACAAATATATTTGGCGAGATAAACGAAGTGGTGGCACTTTATGGAAACACCTACGCTGCGCGCAAAAGCGAAGACGAAAACGTTATAACGCCTATGACAGCCGCGGCAGGCTTGCCGGTAAACGAAATATTGCTGAACGACCACATGAAGTCGAAACACGACAAATACAAGGCCATTGGGAAATTGATACCGTGATGGGAAAAGGCTCTAAACATTGCATAGTCACGCTAGTTGAACGAAATACGGGTTACACATTAATAGGTCAATTAAATGATAGAACGACCAAGTCTACTAACAAGCGAACGATAAAATTAATGAGTACAATGCCAAACCAATTTAAAACAATCACTGCTGATAATGGTACTGAATTCCATCAATATAAACTGGTTGAGAAAGCAACAGGCTGCCCTTATTATTTTGCCAACCCACACCACTCTTGGGAGCGTGGAACTAATGAAAATACTAACGGATTAATCAGACAATATTTGGTGAAAGGAACATCAATGGAAGGATTAACTCAACAACGATGTAATGCCATCGCTGCTAAATTAAATGCAAGACCAAGAAAACGACTTGGTTATAAGACACCTGAGGAATGCTTTTATGAATAACTACTATTGTTGCACTTCAAACTTGATACTAAGTGCCTGATACGACTTTATAACCCTTCTCTTTGCTATAAGTTAGCATGAAAACCTTTTTAATTGGGTCATTATATTGAACGTGACTGGCAATAATCTCGTAGCCTGTTTTTTTACAATTAACTTCCTCAATGAACCAACTACCATTTAGCAACTCAGTGACTGTCTCTTATACACA
>CAJXPP010000293.1 GCA_913058195.1 uncultured Gammaproteobacteria bacterium
CGAGATCATGCCTAGTCTCGTGGGCTCGGAGATGTGTATAAGAGACAGTCCCTGAATTCACCGCGTTCAACACGTTGTTCTAAGTTTTGGTGTGTCGCAGCAACTATTCGCACATCAGCACGAACAGCACTATGTCCACCAACACGAAAAAACTCACCATCGGATAATACTCTTAACAGCCGCGTTTGAAGATCTAATGGCATATCACCAATCTCATCTAAGAATAGTGTTCCGCCATCAGCTTGTTCAAACCGGCCTTTTCTTAAGGCATGAGCTCCTGTAAAAGCACCTTTTTCATGGCCAAACAGTTCTGACTCCATTAACTCTTTTGGAATAGCGGCCATATTGAGAGCAATAAACGGTGCACTTCTTCGTGGACTGTGTTTATGCAAGGCTTTAGCGACTAACTCCTTACCTGTACCTGACTCTCCATTAACAAGAACAGTAATATTTGATCTAGCTAAACGTCCTATTGCCCTAAAAACTTCTTGCATTGCAGGTGCTTCACCAATAATTTCCATGGCGATAGGTGCTGTCTCGTTCTCATTAGTCTCATTTTTTTCTTTTCGGTGTGCTATCCCTCTTTGGACTAAGTCAACAGCCTCATCAACATCAAATGGTTTTGGTAAGTACTCGAATGCACCACCTTCATACACCGATACCGCACTATCTAAGTCAGAGTAGGCCGTCATTATGATGACAGGTAAATCTGGATGAGTTTCTTTAATTTGAGATAAAAGTTCTAGTCCATCCATGCCTGGCATTCTAATATCGCTTACTAAAACATCAGGAACTCTTTTTTCTAGCTGCTCAATAACCTCTTGTGCATTTTCAAATACACGTACACTGATATCAACAGATTCTAATGCTTTTTGTAGAACCCACCTGATTGAGCGGTCATCATCGACAACCCACACATTTGATACTTTACTCATTCGACCGCTCCTTTATTCAGTTGACTGCTCTAATGGGAAGACAACTGAAAATACTGTACGGCCCCCTAAGCTTGCACATGAAATCATGCCTTTATTTCGATGTATTAAGTCTTGAACTAAATATAGTCCTAAGCCCGTCCCCTCAGCCCGACCCGTAACTAAAGGAAAGAATAGACTTTCTTGCAAGTTCTCAGGTATTCCAGGGCCATTGTCTTCAATTTCGATGCAAACACCAAGACGATAAGACTTTTGTTCAATAGTTATATTTCTTTGGATCCGAGTCCTTAATATAATTCTGCCTGCACCATGAAGTGCCTGAACAGCATTCAACACTATATTTAAAAACACTTGCACTAACTGATCAGAATCCACATATAAATCTGGGATACTAGGATCGTAATCACCAACAATTGTCAGCCGGTTATCAACCTCCGTAGAAATTAACTGCCTAACTCTTTGTAAAACAAGATGAATATTAACATGGGCATGTTCTGGCTTATGGTGTGACCCTAACATTTTAGTCATTAGATTTTGTAAGCGATCGGCTTCACTAATAATGATAGCGGTGTATTCTTTTAACTCATCAGAATCAAGTTGCCGTTCTAGTAATTGTGCTGCTCCTCGCAAACCACCCAGAGGATTCTTAATCTCATGAGCTAGGCCACGCAAAACTTGCTGCTGAGTATTTAGGCTTTCATCACGACTCATGCGTTGCTGAAAGTCTAATTGAGCTAATTCTAATATTATATACGGTTCATTTAACGCTGTATTAATTGCCTTAATAGAACAATCTACAACGATTTCACCCTGACTCGGTAAGTAGAGTTTGATTTCACGCTCAATTAACTCTTGTCCAGTTTCTTTAACACGTTCCAAACTAGCAATTAATGGCGACTCTCCAAGCAAAAGTGTTTGTATAGGGATTAAGTAGACTTGACGCTGACTCATTCCAAATAACACTTCGGCTGCCGAGTTAATTTTATTCACTCGTAATGTGTTATCCATTACGATAATAGCCGTCGTTAAGTTGTCAATGATATCTTGGTCAGACAGTAGTTTTGTCATATTAGTGCTTTCAGCTGAGGTTTACTTAATAGTAAGAACTGAGCAAGTATTACTCCAACTTTCCATTCTCAAAGAAAATATTTAGTAAGTGACTGATAGTAAACAATATTATCTATCTAAAAATTTACATCCAAGAACACTTAAAGCCTGTCTAGGCTCTACTAGAGACAGAGAAGTTTAACTACGCACCATTATAGTGCGAAAAAGAATTATCTTGCTATAGAATGTCGCTGAACATGGAATAAAATAGACTGGCTACTTTTTAAGACCTTTCCTGACTTATCAACAACCGAAACAAGCAGTATATGGCTACCTCGTTCCACTCCTGTTAAAACAGTATTGAGTGGTAGTTGTGCGCTACCAATCTGTTTTCCATCTAATTTAAAGATCAATTTATCATCTCTTGCGACGTTCAGTTCAGGTGATATAGTTGCGGTTACGGCAATATTTTCAGGATTTTGAAATGTCTCATTCTGTTGAGGACTAGAAACACTAAGTTTATATTTTGGGATTGCTATCGTTGCTTCTACTTTTTCTTCAACCTCCTCAATAGGCGAAATCTTTGGGGCAGTATAGCTAGGTGCAATATCAATAATAACTTTTTCAGAGCTATCTTCTTCAACATCAGAAAAAATAATATTACCATAGGCATCAACAGTACGATATACCTGTGCCTGAGCAACAAATGCCGTGAATAATAGGGTAAATAAGTAATACTTCATATTCTTAATCATATTCTACAATTCTCTTACTCGCAACAATCAGGCATAAAAAAACGCCTCCATAAAGATGGAGGCGTTTCTAAGCACAGATCTAAACGTTAGATTAAACGCTGTAGTACCTGTCTCTTATACACATCTGACGCTGCCGACGATCTACTCTGTGTAGA
>CAJXPP010000294.1 GCA_913058195.1 uncultured Gammaproteobacteria bacterium
ATGCCTAGTCTCGTGGGCTCGGAGATGTGTATAAGAGACAGGTGAGATAGTGAGTTACCATGAGTTGCATCTTGCATTGAAAAATTCCAACGCTTAATACCACCTTGGAAACCTTTACCTTTTGAGGTGCCAGTAACATCCACTAATTTCGTGTCATTGAATAGCTCAACAGTGATTTCACTGCCAGCTTCAAGACCTTCGCCTTCATTTGCATTTAAGCGGAATTCCCACAGGCCACGACCTGCTTCGATACCAGCTTTAGCAAAATGTCCGGCTGTTGGCTTGTTAGTACGATTAGCTTTTTTGCTACCCGTAGTAACTTGAAGCGCTGAATAACCATCATTGTCAACAGTTTTAACCTGAGCAATACGGTTCGCTTCAACTTCTAGGACTGTAACAGGAGTAGAAACACCATCTTCAGAGAAGATGCGAGTCATACCCACTTTACGTCCAACTAGACCTATAGTCATGTTAAAACTCCTATTAACCCAAGCTAATTTGAACGTCAACACCAGCTGCCAAGTCTAAACGCATTAATGCATCTACAGTCTTTTCAGTTGGCTCTACGATATCAATCATGCGTTTGTGAGTACGAATTTCGTACTGATCACGTGCATCTTTGTTAACGTGTGGAGAAGTCAAGATAGTGTAACGTTCTTTGCGAGTAGGAAGTGGAATTGGACCACGAACCTGTGCGCCAGTACGTTTTGCAGTATCAACGATTTCTGCTGTAGATTGATCAATCAAACGATGATCGAACGCTTTCAAACGAATGCGAATTCTTTGATTTGACATAAAGACAAATCCCCATTTTAAAGAACAACAAAATACAGCCCATCACCTTTTTTATGTAAAAGGGGGGAGTATCGCTATAACATTCAACTCCAAATCGGAGTTGCTGTGTGCGCTAACTATTAATTTAAAAACTAATACGTTAACTAATAAAACACGAAGAGACGAGCTCGACGTGGAGGCGTATTATACAGAGACAGACGATAATTTCAACTATTATATTAACGTAGATAAAATAGGCTAAAGTTGGCTTATATTTCGCTGTACTTCGGCTAATAGTAATAGAAAGTTTTTCAGCCTTTAGGTTGCAGGTAATCAAAAATTTCATCTAATGATTTCTCATTTCATTTTTAGAAAATTTATAACCACCTATATATAAGCAATAGAATGCTCAAATATATGGGCTCGTATAATCTAAAGCGATCAACCTTTATTAAGTCGATATGATACATTTTTGCTTGTTTTTTTATCAAATTTGTAAACTTCAATAATTTTTTATGTCGATCCTTGTAGAGTAATGGTATACTCGCGCGCAAATTTTCAACAATTCCGCTTTTTTAGTAGCGACTTAAAATAGAGTAAAGTAATGGCAGATTTATCCAAATACAGAAACATTGGTATCTTCGCTCACGTTGATGCTGGTAAAACCACAACAACTGAACGTATCCTAAAATTAACTGGTCAGATCCACAAAACTGGTGAAGTACATGACGGTGAGTCAACAACTGATTTCATGGAACAAGAAGCTGAGCGCGGTATTACTATCCAGTCTGCTGCGGTAAGTTGTTTTTGGAACGATCACCGTTTCAACGTTATCGATACTCCTGGTCACGTTGATTTCACGGTTGAAGTTTACCGTTCACTTAAAGTACTTGATGGTGGTGTTGGTGTATTCTGTGGTTCTGGTGGTGTTGAACCACAATCAGAAACTAACTGGCGTTATGCGAATGACTCAGAAGTTGCCCGTATTATCTTTGTAAACAAATTAGACCGTTTAGGTGCTGATTTTTACCGTGTTGTAAAACAGACTAAAGACGTATTAGGTGCTAACCCACTTGTTATGGTGTTGCCAATTGGTACTGAAGATGAGTTTGTTGGTGTTGTTGACCTACTTACCCGTAAAGCATGGGTATGGGATGACACAGGTCTTCCTGAGAACTTTGAAATCCAAGATGTTCCTGCGGACATGGTTGATAAAGTAGAAGAATACCGTGAAATGCTTCTTGAGACTGCTCTTGAGCAAGATGATGAGCTTTTCGAAGCGTACCTAGAAGAAGGTACTGAGCCTTCAATGGAAGACATCAAGCGTTGTATCCGTAAAGGTACACGTACTATGGACTTCTTCCCTACTTACTGTGGTTCTGCTTTTAAAAACAAAGGTGTTCAAAACATTCTTGATGCTGTTGTTGATTACTTACCTTCTCCTACAGAAGTTGATGCTCAACCACTTACTGATGAAGAAGGTGAACCTACTGGTGCACACGCAATCGTTTCTGCTGATGAAACATTCAAAGCGTTAGCATTCAAAATCACTGATGACCGTTTTGGTACATTAACTTTCGTACGTATCTATTCTGGTACATTGAAGAAAGGCGATACCATTCTTAATGCTGCTACAGGTAAAACTGAGCGTGTTGGCCGTATGTGTGAAATGCAAGCTGATGACCGTAACGAACTTACTTCAGCACAAGCTGGTGATATCATCGCGATTGTTGGTATGAAGAGTGGCGTTCAAACAGGTCATACGTTATGTGATCCTAAAGACCCAATCGTTCTAGAAGCAATGGTCTTCCCTAAGCCGGTAATCTCTATCTCAGTTAAGCCTAAAGATAAAGGTTCTACAGAGAAAATGGGTCTTGCTATCGGTAAAATGGTTGCAGAAGATCCGACATTCCAAGTTGAAACTGATGAAGATTCAGGTGAAACAATTTTATCTGGTATGGGTGAGCTTCACTTAGATATCAAAGTAGATATCTTAAAACGTACTTACGGTGTTGAACTAGAAGTAGGTAAGCCACAAGTTGCATACCGTGAAACTATCACGACTGCTATCGAAGATTCTTACACGCATAAGAAACAATC
>CAJXPP010000295.1 GCA_913058195.1 uncultured Gammaproteobacteria bacterium
TAGATCGTCGGCAGCGTCAGATGTGTATAAGAGACAGGTTCAACACCTAAGCGAGTTAATTCTTGAGCGAGTTCTAAAACACCTGTTTTATCTGACACACTTAACAGTGCACGTTGGACTTTATTCATGAATTGTTCCTGATTTGACTGGCTTATAAGCCATAAGTTTTTAATTTTTTACGGAGTGTACCGCGATTAAGCCCTAGTAACTCTGCTGCACGACTTTGATTGCCATTAGTATGTTCAAGCGTTGCTTTAAATAAAGGAGCCTCTACTTCAGCTAGCAACATGTCATATAGATTGGTTGTCGTTTGACCATTTAATTGCTCAAAATAATCTTTCAATGCGGTTTCGACACATTCACTAAGAGGGGCATGCTTAAGTTTTTCATCTACCCCTAGATTGAAACAAGCAGTATGTTCGGGTTCGGTCTCAACATTCTTTGTCATGCGGCAACACCATCTTTTTGCTCAAGTTGAGCGAAGAACTGTTCGGTAAAATCTAATTGCTGTTGTGGCTGTTCAAGGGTGTTCATATGCTGGCGGAAAGGATTGCCATCACGTAAACCTTTGCTATACCAAGCAATATGTTTTCGGGCCATACGAACACCTGTGTAGTCTCCGTAAAAATCATACAATGTGTGTAAATGTTCGATCAAAATAGTACGAACCTCATCAACTTCAGGTGAGGCAAGTTGTTCGCCATGTTTTAGATAGTGCTCAATCTGCTTAAATATCCATGGATTACCTTGTGCGGCACGACCAATCATCACAGCATCAGCCTGTGTATAGTCAAGTACATGTTTTGCTTTTTCTGGGTTAGAAATATCACCATTAGCAATAACAGGTATCGAGATAGCAGATTTTATTTCGGCAATAGTGTCATATTCGGCATCACCTTTATAAGCGTCGGCACGGGTTCGGCCGTGAACAGCTAAGGCTTGTACCCCTGACTCTTCGGCAATTCGTGCAATATTAACACCGTTACGGTTATCTCTATCCCAGCCAGTTCTTATCTTTAGAGTAACAGGTACGTCAACGGAATTTACAACAGACGTTAATATCTCGGCTACAAGGGTTTCATTTTGTAATAATGCTGAACCGGCCATTACATTGCAGACTTTCTTTGCGGGACAGCCCATATTAATGTCAATGATATGCGCGCCTTCATTGACATTATGTTGTGCTGCTTCAGCCATCATTGCAGGATCAGTACCGGCTATTTGTATTGAGCGAGGTTCTGGTTCACCATCATGATTAGCGCGAAGTAATGATTTTTTACTTGCCCATAATGATTTATTCGCAGTGATCATTTCAGACACCACCATACCTGCACCTAAACGACGACATAATTGTCGAAACGGCCGATCTGTTACACCAGCCATAGGTGCTAGGAATAGGTTATTTGGCAATGTGTATTGACCTATATTCATACTCGTTTTTGGCCTACAAGACGGATCCACTCATCTTTTAAGACGGGAGCTTCCATATCAAACCATGTTTGGTAACTTTGGCTTACATCTTCTGCTTGTACATCTAAAATCCCCGATAAAACAATCGCTGCACTTGGCTTACTTAAGCTGGCTAAACGTTCAGACAGTGATTGCAATGGACCTGCAAGAATATTAGCAAGCAATAAATCGCAGGTTTCATTTGGGCAATCATCAGGTAGATAGGTATCGATTTTGACACCATTACGTTCAGCATTGGCTTGTGTCGCTTCAAGTGCTTGCGGGTCAGTATCAACACCAATCACTTTCTTAGCACCTAATAAGGCGGCTGCAATCGCTAATATGCCACTGCCACAGCCATAATCAATCACAACTTTATCTTTGACATTAGCTTGATCGAGCCAATTAAGACATAGTGCGGTAGTAGGGTGAGTACCTGTACCAAACGCCAAGCCGGGATCAAGCATAATGTTAATAGCATCAGCCTGTGGTGGAGTGTGCCAACTAGGACAAATCCACAACTTTTCACCAAAACTCATTGGGTGGAAGTTATCCATCCATTCACGAACCCAATCTTTATCTTCAACTGCTTCAATACGGTAACTTGGTACGGCCTGTGGCGCCATCATGCCTGTCAACATACCTATTAGCATGTCGATATCAGTTTTTGCATCATAAAGAGCAATGACATTAGTCGCTGGCCATAAAGGCGTTGTGCCAATTTCAGGCTCGTAAATTGGCTGATCTTCATTATCCTGAAAAGTAACCGCACTCGCACCGATCTCTAATAGTTGATCTGATAATGCTTCAGCATCATCGGGCGTGCTATTAAATATAAACTGAATCCAAGCCAAGGTTACAGGCCTAGTTTCTTTTCAAGGTAATGAATGTTTGTGCCGCCTTCTTGGAAGGCTAAATCATTCATAATGTCTTGTTGAAGTGCAACATTGGTTTTAATTCCATCAATACCAATTTCACTTAATGCTGTTAGCATGCGAGAGATAGCAGATTCACGTGTTGGACCATGCGCAATCAACTTACCGATCATTGAGTCATAGTTAGGCGGCACGCTATAACCACTATAGATATGTGAATCCATACGAATGCCGATTCCGCCCGGAGCATGGTAATGAGTGACTTTACCGGGGCTTGGCATAAATGTTTTGGCATCTTCAGCATTGATTCGACATTCAATTGAATGGCCATTGAGCACAATGTCATCCTGAGTAAAGGATAATGGTTCGCCGGCAGCAATTTTGATTTGCTCTGCAACAAGATCAATGCCGGTGATTTGTTCGGTAATAGTATGTTCAACTTGAATACGCGTATTCATTTCAATGAAATAAAATTCATCATCTTGGAATAAGAACTCAAAAGTACCTGCGCCGCGGTAGCCAATACCTGTCTCTTATACACA
>CAJXPP010000296.1 GCA_913058195.1 uncultured Gammaproteobacteria bacterium
GAGATCATGCCTAGTCTCGTGGGCTCGGAGATGTGTATAAGAGACAGCTTTAAAATCAAATAGTTACTTATATTTTTTGAAAATATAATGGTTTAACTTATAAGTAATTTAAATACACTTAATCCAACGAATAACGCAGTGACTGGTGGTGAAGCAGTTCATTGCATTTATACACAAAGTAAAATCCCAGAGAATATGCTTAGCCTAACTAAGTATTTGATCATTATCTAAAAATTAATACAGTGCGATAAACAATGGCAATAAATGGAGAAAGCGCTTAGAATTACGCCTTCAATGGTGGCCCGCACTGGTCTCCTCGCGACGATATGTTGGTCAGCCCGTCAGACCCGGAAGGGAGCAGCGGAGCCTTCGGACTCGAGCGCCGAGATCTGGCTGGTGTGGGACATCGCCCAATACCCTTTTTTGATGTCCAAGGCTAGGTATTACATACTCTATGAGTTATTTGGTTCTCGCCCGTAAGTGGCGACCTAAAGCTTTTTCTGAAGTCGTAGGCCAACAACATGTCCTTCGTGCATTAATTAATGGCCTCGATCAAGATCGCTTGCACCATGCCTTTTTATTTTCAGGCACTCGTGGTGTAGGTAAAACTACCCTTGCCAGAATATTAGCCAAGTCACTTAATTGTGAACAAGGCGTCAGCTCACAACCTTGTGGTGAATGCCAAAGCTGTCAAGAAGTCGATGCTGGACGATTTGTCGATTTAATCGAAGTAGATGCCGCTTCTAGAACTAAAGTCGATGATACCCGCGAGTTATTAGATAATGTTCAATATGCACCCAGTCGTGGTCGTTATAAAGTCTATTTGATTGATGAAGTCCACATGCTATCAACCAGTAGTTTTAATGCTTTATTAAAAACACTGGAAGAACCGCCTCCACACGTTAAATTTTTATTCGCGACAACTGATCCACAGAAACTACCCGTCACGATCTTATCGCGTTGCTTGCAGTTCAATTTACGCCGAATCGAACTTAAACAAATATCAGATCATCTTGCGTTTATTCTTCAACAAGAAAATGTTGAATTTGAAGATAAGGCCTTAACGGCTATAGCTCGTGCCGCAGACGGCAGCATGCGTGATGCTTTAAGTTTATTAGACCAAGCTATTTCATTCGGTTCAGGTACTGTTAATGCTCTCGATGTCAGCAATATGTTGGGTTCAATCGAACAACAGCAACTACTCCATATTGTGTCAGCACTTATTAATCAAGATGGAAAAGCCCTACTCGAACAATCGCATGACTTATCTGTTCAAGGCCGTGACTTTAATGCGGCATTAGATGGCTTATTAGCCTTATTACAACGTTTAGCGACATTGCAATTAGTGCCTAATATGGAGTTACCCGACGAGGATGATTTGGAAAAACTAATCGAAATAAGCGCGTTAGTTGATGCAGAAACAGTACAACTTCTTTATCAAATCGCATTACATGGTAAACGTGATTTACCTTATGCAGCTGATCCAAAAAGCGGCTTTGAGATGACTTTGCTGCGTATGTTGAGCTTTCAACCTAAACAGATTAATGCAGATATAAATACCGGTTCGACTGAGCCCGAAAAACCAAGAACTAAGATCCAACAAATAATGCCACAAGCCGCATCACCAGCTATAGAGACCAAACAAAAAGCAACAGCTTCTATCGAAGTTAAAACAGAACAACAAGTCGCGCCGCCTGTACCACGCCCTACAAATCAAGTTCAAGAAGCGCCACCTGAACCAGCGCCTATCAATCAGCAAGCAACAGTGAGTGAAAATAAACTTACTGCTAGCAACTGGACTGATACTATTTCTCAATTAAAATTAGCTGCATTATCACGTCAACTGGCTAATAATGCAGCCTTCGTTAAAATTGAAGCGAATACCCTTTATTTATCACTTACTCCTGAGTTAGCCCATTTAGCAACTGACAAAACCAAACAAAAGTTAGTAGCAGCACTTGAGGCACTCACAGGTAGCTCTCTTAAAGTTGTCATTGAGCAAGGTGATGCAAGCACACAACAAACAAGTAAAACATTAGCCTCACAGCAAGCAGAGGAACGTACGTCGAGACAACAGCAAGCTACAGACTCGATCCATAATGATCCAACGGTCACGGCAATTACAGAAGCCTTTAATGGTAGAGTGATTGAAAGTACAATTAAACCAATAGATTCAGATTAGATTACAAGAGGAACGAATTATGAAAGGCGGAATGGGTAACTTAATGAAGCAAGCTCAGCAAATGCAAGCCAATATGGAAAAGGCTCAGCAAGAACTTGCTCTAATGGAAGTCACTGGTCAATCGGGTGGCGGCATGGTAAAAATCACCATGACAGGCAAGCATGATGTAAAACGCGTCAACATTGAAGATGCTTTGTTTGAAGATGATAAAGAAATGTTAGAAGACTTGATTGCAGCAGCTGTTAATGATGCTGTTCGCCAAGTAGAAACAACCAGCCAAGAACGCATGGCAGGCATGATGCCCGCTGGTATGAAACTGCCATTTTAAGACTAAAATAGACGACACATTATGGCATCACTAAGTCCTAATATTGACCAACTTATCGAAGCGCTTCGCTGTTTACCCGGTGTAGGGCCAAAATCTGCCCAACGAATGACTTTTCATTTGCTTGAACGAAATCGTGATGGTGGCCAACGTCTAGCACAAGCTTTGACTAATGCACTGGATCAGGTTCACCACTGCCAACGCTGCCGTATATTGAGTGAATCAGATTTGTGTAGCCGTTGTAACGATGAACGTCGGGAGCAAGATAAGCTATGTGTCGTAGAAATGCCAAGCGATGTACTCGCTATCGAACAAGCGACCCATTATAAAGGCTGTCTCTTATACACATCTGACG
>CAJXPP010000297.1 GCA_913058195.1 uncultured Gammaproteobacteria bacterium
GAGATCATGCCTAGTCTCGTGGGCTCGGAGATGTGTATAAGAGACAGGTAATATAATCACTGGTATTGGGTTTATAAACCCTCACGTAAGACTCTTCTGTATCCTCTACCCCAAGAGAAGAATTCCCTATTCTTAAATAGAAGCGTCCCATTCCACTCAATTCATTCTCTGGTGTTAGAATAAAATCTTCAGTTCTTAAGTTTGTATAAGTTTGTGCTTGGGTATCTTCTAAAAATAGTTGAACATCTTCTGGAATTGTTATCCCTTCTAGGCTAATTCTAAAGGCTGTTCCAGCAGTTCTATTGACAACTAGTGGAATTATTGTTTGTTCAAAGCTTTCTGTACTCATGGCATTAATACCCATACCTACCCCTTGATCGTTTTCAACTAATCTAGAAAGTAAAGCCATAGATTGATCATATGCCCCTGCATCATAACCAGGATCTAAACCTAAAGTTAAATTGCTGTCAAAGTAAAATCTGGTGTTTGCTATAAAGTTTTCACCTTCATAGAGTTTTAAATAAAACTCACTATTGAGCTCAGTTACACTAGATGTAATAAAGTCATCACCACCTGTTGTAGTCTGCATAGCTTCAGTAAAACTTAAATTAGCCGCAGAAGAACTAGCTGCAGCTACAAAAAATGCCTGACCAGGAGCTATATATGTTGCAGCACTAGCGTGGTTATATATTGTATACCCTGAACCATCAGCATCCCATCCATAAATAGCCGAAAAACTAGCATCAATTACTCCTGAATCTAGATTAACTTTCAAAAAATTATTAGTTCCATCTGCATTGTTATTTGCATTAAGATAAGACGGAAAAGGATTCGCTACTAGATTCCAACGTCTTCCTCCATTGCCATTTCCATCATTATTAATAATTGATTGTGTTTGATCTGAAGTGGCAATAGTTCCAGTAAATGCCATTGTAGCACCACTAGATGTAGCCATTTGATGGCCTTTTCCAATATCAAAGTTACCCGCAGCACCAACTGAAGATGTAGTGTAATTGGTCCAAGTGTCATCAGAATTATCATAAGTTCCAACGGCATAAATAGACCCACTAGTGGCTAGTGGAGTACTATTGGTACTTACAAAAGAACTAATTGATAAACCATCTACAGGAGATCCAATTAAATCCCATTCACCAGTACCAACAGTATTGGTATAACGATTATAAATTATATCTCCAGAAGCTGAACCGCCAACTATAATTGAAGCAAACTCATCTGCATCGGAATTTAAGGTCACAGTTCCGTTATTCGTAAAATTGTTAGCAACCGTTAATGAAGAAGAGGAATTTCTTAAAATGCTTAAAAATCCTCCAGAGTTAATCGTAATATCATTTATGTTTCCGTCTTGGGCAGCCACAAAAATATTCTCTTTATCGAGTATTGTTAAATTGTCTGAGGTTCCCAAAGAACTATTCCAAATTTCAGCTGCTTTTATTTTGGGGCTTCCTCCGGTTATGAAACTTGACTGCCATGTTCCTGTCTCACTGGTACTAACTTGGTTGTTAAAGTCTGGTGATTTATTTTCATAAGTATATCCTGAACCATTTGTGCCTGATCTAGTATGATCATAGTGTACTATACTTACAGTATCAAAATCATCAGGCCTCAATACTATAAATCCACCATCATTAGCTAAATTGTCTGTATTATTTGTATCGGCTACTAAAAAATCTGGCACAGATAAATTATTATAATCGGGAGTAAAGGGATTGTCATTATTAAAAACACCATCACCATTGCTACCCAAAGCAAGAGTTATATATTCACCAGATGTAATTGTTGTTGAGTTAGGAAATGTAAATGTATCTCCTGAATATTCTGAATTACCTGAGGCATTCATTCCAATTGTCCAGTTTGAAATATCAACATCTGACCCAGATCCATTGTAGATTTCAATCCATTCATCATCAGTACCAGACGAATTGTACATAACTTCTGAAATAGTAATTTTGGGTAAATCGTTTGCCGGCATAGCACTAATATCAGTAGCGTCAAGTAATCTGAGCTTAATTTTAGCATCTATTGCATTCCATGTTTTTCTTCCAATTACATACCATTCACTATAGCCTAAATGAGGCGAATCTAATGTTATTGAATGCATCCTTGTAGATTCTATCCCCCACCAATAGCCATCGGCATTCATAACTGCGGTCACGCCTCCAGTATACGAGGCATTAAATCCATCGTGAGATGAAGTGGGTGTAGGCATATCCGAGCCCTTAGGAAATACGAAAAGTATTTGCCCAGCTCCGCTAGCACTTACAACGCCTAAGTTTTCTATTACAGTACTTAAATCAGAACCTGATCCACTAGCTATTAGTGTCATTGCACCATTATCTAAGCCTGCTGTTCCTATATCGATAGAAGCGTTTCCTAACTCTCCGGACTTCAATTTATAATAAGGGCAAACTGTACATGCTGTGTAAGCTGTAACCGCTGGGGGCACAACAGATGTATCTTCAGTAGCCACCCCCATCAATGGTAAGTAACTACTTCGAAGACTACCGTCGCTACTAAAATTTGTTGTCATGTATACATATACTTGTCCATAATCTTGGGCGTAATTATGCTTTGCATTGAAGATTAAAATTAGTACTAATAAAGTAATACTTCTTTTTTTCATAGTTTTGGTTGTTTAATATTTCTGTCCTTTAGTGAAAAAGTTGTTTTTTATAAAATCTATTTGGTTGTTTGAATGATGTGTCAACTAAATAGTTAAAACTTTGGTAGCAAATAATTTAAAGTATTAAGTTATACGTGTTGTTCGTTTGATTTAACACTAAAAAATATGACGACGCATATTAGGGATAAGTTTATATTTTTATAAAAATAGAAAATTTAAA
>CAJXPP010000298.1 GCA_913058195.1 uncultured Gammaproteobacteria bacterium
GCGTTGAGTACCCATCGCCTCCAATTGCCGTTAGAAATACGATCAATCGCATCCCCAAAGACCCTCTCCAAGGCTATGGATGTTTTCTTACCCGATATAACTAGCGTTCGATGGCGCAGCATTTAATTCACCATTAATAAATCTAATGAAAATATCTTATACAGTCCGTCAAAAATTGCGATACAGTTGAAATACATACGTTTAAATTCGATCTATTTTTCCTATTTATATAATAAGATTAATAAATTAAGTATAGTTTAAGGCCTTTAAGCATACTAAGGCCGCTCTTTCTTCTGAGCAAGGAATGATCGTTATAGCCCAATGGTAGTTGACCTCGGCTAACTAAAGTGAAAATGTTTAAGGATGGAGGACCGAGGAATGCTTCGAATAATTGCCTACCTATGCATTTGGACTACACCGATACAAGTGACACTTGTTTTGTGGGGCGTCTACATCGTTGCTGTATCTGACTACAGTCTATATTCATTAACCAATTTTGAATTCATCACGAATCAACTCAGTTTCCTACTACCTGTAATTGATTGGATGTACACATGGATATCGAAGCCATTACTAGATTGGGTGCTGTCAATTCCGATAGTTTTACATCAATCAGTAAAGGCAGTTGCTTCGACATGGTTTGGTATTTGGCTGCTACGTAATTTAGATAAAAAATACATTTCTCTTTAAGGACAACGCTTTAAATCGGAGGCAATGTGAAGATTTCAAAATTCGACAGAATAGTGAGCCTAGGTATTATAAATTTAGAGCGACTATTGTTACTTTTTATCGTAGCAGGCACTGTATGGGCAGCAGGAATCGATATTCTAGGGTGGTTTGACAGCCAAGATAAAATGGCCTTATCGGATTTATTCTTATTATTTATTTACGCTGAGATATTGGGAATGGTTGGAGCTTTTTATCGAGACAATCGAATTCCGGTGACCCTGCCTTTGATTATCGCGATTACAGCATTAACAAGAATGATTGTTCTGACTACTAAAGGCAGCGACCCCATCTATATTGTTTATGAAAGCCTTGGGATTTTATTTCTCGCCTTAAGCGCAATCGTATTAAGTTTCAAAGATAAGATGAGCCTTAATAAGCTTAAGGAAAGCAGGCCCAAATATCGAAGCGATGATGAATAAACCTTTATGAAGCCCATAGTCTATTACGGATTCGGCCTGCTATTACTGATGGTTTTGAATACCGAGTTAGCCGGACGTGATTACACTGCCATAGACTTCGCACTTATTGCGTTTATTATCGCCGTGGTCGCGATGCGCGGGTTCAAGAATCGGTAGCACAACTCGAGTAACACCAAGAGCGCTATTTAGCTGACGCGAATATAGGGTAGAGCGCGGTCAATCAATACTCTATTATTTCGAAAAATTGAGAAAATGATATGAAAGTAGAAAACCGAGTTCACCCTAGCGACGAACAAATAATCGGCTTTCAAGAAGGCGACACAGATACGCCTATTTATATGCTGAACTTGCTCAAGTTTAAGGAAAAAGCTGAATACGCAGATGGTCGCGACACTCCCATGACAGGCGCAGAGGCTTATGGCGTATACAGCAAGGAAGTTCAAGCCCACATAGAAAAGGTAGATGGCAAAGCGATCTTTTTCGGAGACATTAGCCGGTTGATGCTTGGCGAAGTCGAAGACTTGTGGGACAAGGTGGCGATTGTAATGTACCCAAGTCGTAAGGCAATGATGGCAATGATAAAAAATCCTGACTATCAGGAAAGCTCGAAGCATCGCGAGGCCGGACTAGAAGGTCAGCTGAATATCGAAGTTAAGAATGACAGAGCTGATATTACTTGGGCTTAGCAGGCTACTTATTGCAGTTGGGCCAGCGATCGCATATCACCAAGGCGGGCATGATTAATGACCGACACCCATTTCTTTTAGAATTTCGAGTGCTGACTCTGCATCGTTGATTAGATTTTCATGATTCTCAATGAATTGGTCCTCTGAGGTCTTGCCGGTACTTAAGCCTAGAGCAAGTCGGTCAGTCTCATTTAGATTAACTCTAATTTCGATTACAAGTTGGTGGAGTACTTCTAATAACTGTCCTTTAGACCATTCATCACTCATTGCTTAACTCACTTTTCAGACTTCGGAAGAAATTTAAAGTTCGCAGCGTCTTGCTTTGGCTTGTATGTTGCCTTCAACGCCTCATAACCATCTGTGTCTATTAGCTTGTCTCGACCTAATCATTAATTCAAGTATCTTTTGTTGTTTTTGGTTAAATCTAATGCCAATTCACAACCTCTCATCATCGATCGAACATAGCCAATGTGCTTCTGAGTGCTATGCATATGGTAAAGTTTATAAAGGTCACCACAATACGGTGTAGTGAAAGTCCCAAAACGTCGCTTTCTTAACCACTATGCGGTTCAGTTAGCACCATCATACAGTGCAGTCGCACTAGTCTCTCGCACCAATATACGGTGTAGCTCGAACAAATATACGGTGTGGTGCATCTAATTTTACCTGAAGCTCCTCGGAGCGACCGTGGTCGGATTAGCATCAAGCTTTCCATTACACTCGTCGATGGGCTGCCAAGTTATCGCGTATAAATTCGGGCCGAGATTTAGACCACCTTGTTTTGTCTGAACTATTAGGTTTCGCTCTAACAGTTCTTTAAGAGCTTTTGCGAGTTGCTGATTCGAATTCCACCCTCGTTTTCTCATAACCGAGAGACTCGCACAAAGGTCGCCGTTGTTATATCCGTTGTATTGACTACCAAGATCGATCAGAAGTTTGATGCTGTTACCTTTGAGCGATATGAAATCTTTACAATCAAGCAGCGAACGATGTAAGTGCAAGAATCCTTTGTACATGATGGCTT
>CAJXPP010000299.1 GCA_913058195.1 uncultured Gammaproteobacteria bacterium
TGGTTTCCGGTTCACTTACAAAGTAACCAACACCAAATTCGGTATTAGGAATGGTATTGACTTCATTTACTTTTTCGGAAGCTCTTTTGTATTGTAACTCAAACTTTTGAATTTCTGGATTGTTTGTTAAGGCTTCATCTATGAGTACTTCTAATTGTTGTGCATTTCCTTTGAGAACAAAGAATAACGAACAAAGAAAAAAGACTGTTTTTATGTGTGATTTTATCTGTTTCATTTTACAGTTCTTTTAAGTTGAATTTCGGCTTTCCAGCTAAATAATACTGGAACTACGAATAAGGTTATTAAGGCTATAAGCATTCCACCAAAACTTGGTATTGCCATTGGTATCATAATATCACTACCTCGTCCTGTTGATGTCAGTACTGGTAATAATGCTAAAATGGTTGTAGCTGTAGTCATTAAACAGGGTCTGATACGTTTTTCTCCTGCTTCCACTATGGATGCTCTAATTTCTTTTTTATTCTCTGGTGTATTTCTATCAAAAGTTTGCGTTAAATAGGTTGCCATTACTACACCATCATCTGTTGCAATACCAAAGAGTGCAATAAACCCAACCCAAACTGCTACACTTAAATTAATTGGGTGCATCTGGAATAAGTCTCGCATATTTTCCCCAAAGAAATTGAAGTTTAAAAACCAATCTTGACCATAGAGCCATATCATTATAAAGCCACCTGCAAACGCTACTGCAATACCTGTAAAGACCATTAATGAGGTTGCCACAGAACGGAATTGGAAATACAGTATTAAAAAGATAATTGCCAAAGCTAAAGGCACAACAATCGATAAGGTTTTTTCAGCTCTTAATTGATTTTCGTAAGTTCCCGTGAAGGCATAGTTGATTCCTTTCGGAACTATCAATTCACCAGAATCTATCTTTTCTTGAATCAATGCTTGTGCATTTTCAACAACGCTTACTTCAGCAAACCCATCCAATTTATCAAACAAGACATAACCTACTAAAAAAGTATCTTCACTTTTTATGACTTGTGGACCTTGTTCGTAACGGATTGTTGCCAATTCATTTAAAGGCACAGGACTGCCTTTTTCAACTGGCACATAAATTTGTTCTAAATCAGTTGGGTTAGCTCGCATTTCTCTTGGGTATCTTACTCGAACACCGTATCGCTCTCGACCTTCAACCGTTTGGGTTATTACCATACCGCCAACTGCCACTTTCAAAACGTTTTGAACCTCTTCAATGGTAACGCCATAACGTGCTATTTTTTCTCTGTCAATATCAATGAGCAGATAAGGCTTCCCTACAATACGGTCTGCAAAAACCGCTTCCTGCTTAACGCCTTCAGCCTGTTTCAAAATGTTTTCCAATTGTATCCCAAATGCTTCTATTTGTTTTAAATCTTGACCCTTTACCTTGATTCCCATTGGTGCTCTCATTCCTGTTTGTAACATTACCAATCGGGTTTCAATAGGCTGTAGTTTGGGTGCAGAGGTTACGCCTGGAAGTTTTGTAACTCTTACAATTTCATTCCAAATATCGTTTGGTGATTCAATTTTTGGTCGCCAGTTACGATAGTACTCGCCATCATCATCTTCAATTAATTGAGACCTTTTTATAGTGCTAAAAATGACGTTTTCGGAATTATTAGGATTAGAAACCAAACGACCATCCTTCAATTCAAAGAAGCCATCATCATTTACTTTGTAGCGTTGGCGTACTCCGTTTTCATTCAGCATATATTCTGATTTATACTGAATCATATTCTCGTACATTGATAGTGGTGCTGGGTCTAAAGCTGATTCTGTTCTTCCTGCCTTACCAACTACAGTTTCAATCTCTGGAATACTTGCTACAGCCATATCCAATTGTTGTAAAACACGTTTGTTTTCTTCTACGCCAGAATGTGGCATTGAGGTTGGCATTAGTAGAAATGAACCTTCGTTTAATGATGGCATAAACTCTTTGCCTGTATTTTTCATAATGAAAAAACCTGCGATGACTATTGCTGTTGGTACGGATAAAAACAATAGTTTATTATCTAGACACCATCTCAAAATACGTCTGTAGTATTTTATAAATAATGAGAAAACACCTAATAAACCGAAGCATATAACGCTTACAAAAATGAGATTCCAAAAAATACTTTTGTCAACTCCTAACGGTCTCCAATATTCGGCTAACAAGAATACAATAGCTGATACAGAAATAATGATATTGATAAGATTCGCTTGTTTCTCTGATACTATCCCTTGTTGCTTTATAAGTGCAACAATTCCAAACCCAACCAATATTAACCCCAACCAATAACCGTAAACTATGGCAACAACACCTAGCACTATTAAAACGCCATTTAAAACATATATAAAATTGATTTTAATACTTTTCTTTCTGAATAAAAAAGCTGCAAAAGGCGGTATCAAGAATAAGGCAACAATAATAGATGCGGTTAATGCAAATGTCTTTGTGAAGGCTAACGGTCTAAATAATTTTCCTTCTGCACCAATCATAGTAAATACAGGTATGAAACTGATAATAGTGGTCATTACTGCGGTTACGATTGCACCAGACACTTCGGCTGTTGCGTTATAAACTACCGTATTTATGGATTGTGTTCCATTATCTTCATCTAAATGCCTTATAATATTTTCTGAAAGTATGACACCCACATCTACCATTGTTCCGATAGCAATAGCAATACCTGATAGAGCTACTATGTTTGCATCGACTCCAAAGAACTTCATTGCTATAAAAACCATCAATACTGCAACGGGCAATAAGCCAGAAATCAATATAGAAGCTCGAAGATTAAACACCATTATGATTATAACCAAAATGGTAATCAATATTTCAA
>CAJXPP010000300.1 GCA_913058195.1 uncultured Gammaproteobacteria bacterium
TCTACACAGAGTAGATCGTCGGCAGCGTCAGATGTGTATAAGAGACAGATCTTTCACAGACAACTCCTCGTCGAGAATTAAAGCGTGTTCACATTCTCGAAAAAGAAGACGTACTGAGTCGTTAGTTAACCTTTCAAGGCCGAAGGAAATAATCTTCAAGGATTTATTAATGCATCTATCTGATGCCAGTAGCAGGCAGCCATGCGGAACAGGCATTGAATCAAGGAAATTCTGCCAAAGGTTAGTGGATCGTGCGTTACAGATAGTTTCGTTAGATTGTCTAATCGTTCCGGTCAGGTTTGTTGTCCGTTCCTTACCTAAGACGACTGTTCTGAACGGACAAGTTGCCCTATGGAACAGACGTGCGACCGTTCAGAACAGTCGTCTTCAAGCTGGAACAGTGCGGTGTTGAAGTTTTGGTCAGTGTTTATGACTGTCCAACCACCACAGTGGATGGAGAAGCAATTTCAAAAACAGATTGCTAACGTCACGGGACACCACTCCCACAAAACCTGAATAGCGGCATAACCAACAATGCCAATCCCCGGATGGGTACGACGCTGTTTCGTTTTCACGCTTTAGACAGCACTACTACCTTCGTTTTTTCTTTTGCCAGGCATTTCTCCTCTGTTAAGTGATAAGCCACTCATCGCGGTTGCGTGAGTCAACTTGAAAAGCTCTTTCGAGCCGGTTTGCTATTGAGAGTGCAATAGCCACACATGGAATCTTAATTATCAGTGAAGCGAAGAAAATCCACCCTAATAATGCTTTCATCATGTCAGGAATTTTTATTGAGGCCAGTTCTCATGAGGGTTAGCGATTCATCGCACCCCACGTCACTGCATTTTTTTGCAGTGACGTGGGGTATACAAATAGTAAATTGGTGCGAGGGAGAGGGCTTGCACCTCTCTACGTTTCTCTTAGCACAGCAGATACCTACACAACTGATTAATCTCTCATTTGGATTGGAATGTCCCACTATGGCCTCGCAGAAACGCCACCCCGCACCACACGCTTGATTGAACGAATGAATTGCTCATAAGAACCTCCTTAACAAAATTAATCGCTGCAAAAGCCCAAAATTCCAACCCAAACAAGATACTCACAGTTATTTCAATATCTACCTTTATTGCCAAGTCTTTACCGCCACAAAACCCTACGGCTAAAAATTATTTCTGCATATTCTACGCAGATACGTTACTCAGGCCATCCTTCATTCAAATGAAAAATGGTCGATAGTGATATGCCGTCATTCCAACACATTTTATTGCCTTCAGGAATCGCATGTGGGAAGCAACACAACTTATTGGTTAACGGATGCTTCGCCCATGGATTAAAATAGATCGTTTGCCTGCGTACTGCCATTGATGATGGTCGTAGATCGTTAAAAATCCACGCACCACTCACTCTGGTGTGCTGTGGACCGCCTTTTCCATACCATGCACCATTGGGAGCCCGCTCCATTCGATGCTCACTATCAACATTTCCAATTTTATAGACATATTGCTCTTGGCCATATAAGGCTTGCATCTCATCTATATCCTCAAGATTAAATGCATTGAGATTCACCGCAACCAGCAGCGGTTTATCAAGCTCCCCGTATTTGCTTCCTTTCATTTTGATAGCATTTCTAATTGGACTCCAGGCATCAACTATTCCACCACCTCCAGCACCGATACCAATCAACCTTGTACTTTTACCTCTTCTTTCCAGTTTTAATGGAATCGGTCTCAACTGTAAAACCCAATCTTCATGATGCCACTCAAAAGGAGGAATCGAAAAAAGGTCACCTTCGTCGATTTGGGCTTGAATGCCTTCGAGTTCTAATGAGTCCAGCCACCTATGCACGGCTTTTGTGATCTTTTTCCCGCTGGGTTGGCTTGTTGGAAATCCCTCGTCATCTACCGCCACCATAAAATATTGATGCGGGTTTGCATTTAGATAATCGTAAACCAACCCTTTTCGGGCTTCTGCTGCCGGATCTGCCTCATTGTTTTCAGAGGCCAATACAGCCTCCAAGTAAAATTCTTCACCGTATTCATCTTTCACCAGAAAATCCGGTTTGGAACGATTGCCATTAGGTAACGTAGGATGGACTGATAATTCGAAGCCGCTTCTGAGTAATGTCTCATGCAACGTCAATTCAAAGGTTGCAGACAGGAAATGTCTGTTGTCGCCCGACCTAATACGCGCAATCAGTTCGCCTACCTCATCCTTCGGATAATGTGCAGCGAACTCTTCCATCAGCGCCCTTACCCGCGCAAACTCAGGTCTTGATGAGCGATTATAAAACTCGAAGTCGGATTCGTTACTCCGCATAGGAGTAGCATCACTTCTTTGAACAAGATCAAACACACGGCTACCAGCTTTATTTTAGCGATATCTCTCATGGCTTGTTTGAATCTAATCATTTTTAGCTTCTTGCCTACTCGTCCCATATTAAATCGCTTAGTAGTTGAAGGCGTATTGCTGGCTATCCAGCTGAACAGTTCCAATCATAGTCATATCAAGTAAAAATATGAATGCTCTTATCGCTTATACCTCCATTCAGTGTGATGGCGTTTTTACGGGCTTTACCGGGTTCGCTATACGCTCATTCCCCGATGGGGAACTGCCGCCCTTCCAATCCCTAACGCTTCAGCCCTCCGGGCTGCTTAAATTCAGTAATAACCCCACGCTGATCCAACCCCGCTAGGGGCTTTGCCCCACGCGCATTGCAAGTGCAAGGCTTCGCGCTTCCTCGCCCGTTCAGACTCCCCCGCTTCGCTCCTCCACTTCTGTCTCTTATACACATCTGACGCTGCCGACGATCTACTCTGTGTAGATC
>CAJXPP010000301.1 GCA_913058195.1 uncultured Gammaproteobacteria bacterium
GTCAAACCTATTAGTTCAGCAATATGAATATCGACGTACCAATATAATTGCCGATGACTTAACAGAGCCAGATAGGCTTGAAGTTGTTTTATCATTTAATCCTAGCGGTGTTAACACTGCATTAAAGAATGCTGGGCTACCTATTTGGGGTGCTTCTCGTCCCGAGATATTAATCTGGCTTGCAGTAGAAAAGGGTGATAAACGCGTAGTGGTAAGTGCTGATGAGCCAACAGGTCTCACTCAAGCTCTGGCAACTGCAGCACAAAATAGAGGCTTACCCATTTTATTTCCTGTTATGGATCTGCAAGATCAATCACAAGTTACTTTTGCTGATTTATCCGCCGATTTCTCACAAACAATTGAAGCTGCATCTCAACGCTATGGTTCGCCCGTTACTCTAATGGCACTTGCAAAAGTGAATGCTGACGGCAATGTTCAGGTTCGTTGGAATATGCTTATTAATGGTGAGTCTGAACGCTGGCAATCTCGTGGAAATGCACCTGATGCAATGAAAACAGGTATAGATGAATTAGCGAATAGATTAGCGCGCCAATTTTCTCAGCGTATAGCTGAGTCGGAACAAAGTAATAAATTAGCACTGCAAGTAGGTGGTGTGAATGACTATCAAGACTATGTTCGCGTAGTGAACTACCTAAACCAAATTCAGTATGTATCTGAGGTTCAAGTGACTAATCTAGCTGCAGAATCACTTGAACTTAGTGTCGAATTTTCGGGCGATATTATGGTATTTAATCGAATAGTAGCGGTTGACCGTATTTTAATGGAAGAACCCTATTCACCAACAGACACGATTAATTATCGTTTATTACCTTAAAAGGTACAGAAAGGATTCAATTGAGGAAAGTACATGTCTGATAGCAATAAACTGTTTTCACTACTCGCATTAGTCCTATTTGGCTGGTTATTCTATTTATTATCGCCTGTACTCATGCCTTTTCTCGTGGCGACATTACTTGCATACCTTGCTGATCCTATTGTTGATAAACTCGAAGCAAAGAAACTATCACGTACACTTTCCGTGTCTATCGTCTTCTTAGTGTTATCTTTTGTGGTCATGTTGCTGCTATTAGTGGTGCTGCCTTTATTGGCTAGACAAATTGGGGCGCTGTTCCAGAAACTGCCTGACTACTTAACGTTTATACAAACACACTTTACACCATGGTTAGCCAATAAAGGCTTTCCCGTTGAATTGATTGATGTTGAAACCTTGAAACGTGCTTTGACCAACTATTGGGCTGAAGTAGGTCAAGCTGCAGGCGGAGTAGTGAGTTATATGACTCAATCAAGCATGGCGCTTTTACAATGGTTAGCCAATCTTGTGTTGATTCCTGTTGTGACATTTTATTTATTACGTGACTGGGATATTTTAGTGGCACGTTTTAGAGAGCTTTTACCTCGCAGTAATAGTGATACCATCGTAAAACTTTCCCTTGAATGTGATGAAATGTTAGCTGAGTTTATTCGCGGTCAAGTCATGGTAATGGTGGCCTTAGCCACTATTTATACCGTTGGTTTGAGCTTTATCGGTTTAGAGTTAGCGTTATTAGTCGGCGTTATTGCGGGCATTGTTAGTTTTGTACCGTATCTAGGATTAATCGTAGGTATAGCCTTAGCGGGATTAGCGGCATTCTTCCAATTTCACGAATGGCTACCAGTATTGATGGTGGTATTGGTGTTTGGTGTAGCGCAAGCAATTGAAGGCATGGTTCTAACACCTCGTTTCGTAGGCGAACGTATTGGCTTACACCCTGTTGCTGTTATTTTTTCCGTATTAGCGGGCGGACAGTTATTTGGCTTTACCGGCGTGTTATTAGCCTTGCCCGTTGCTGCAGTGGTGATGGTGTTATTACGTCATGCTCATAAACAATATTTAGATAGTAGTCTTTATACCTAAAATCATGAATGTATCTTCTAAACAATTACCGTTGCGACTAAACCCGCAGCAAGTATTTCGCTTTGATAATTTTCACTTTAATCAAGCAGAATTGAAACTAGCGTTAGCCGACTTATGCGAGTCGGACAAACTCAATTTTGTCTATTTATGGGGTGAGAAATCAGCTGGGAAATCACACCTACTATTAGCTACATCTGAGCAATCAAACTTGCGGGCATTGTATTTACCCTTGGCTGAATTAGTGCAATCAGCCGCACCAGAAATGTTGCAATCATTAGAGCATTTAGATTTACTGTGCATTGATGATCTAGATGCAATCTCAGGCCATGAAGATTGGCAAGAAGCGGTGTTTCATTGCTTTAATCGAATGCAAGTAGCGGGTTGTAAATTACTGGTTTCAGCCCAGAAAAACCCAGCAAATATTGAGCTAACATTGGCTGATTTACGATCTCGAATGGCAACAGCATTGGTATATCAACTTGATAGCCTAAATGATGATGATAAACGACAAGCCTTGATCTTACAGGCACAATCGCGCGGTTTAGAGTTATCAGATGATGTTGCAAATTATCTACTACGTCATCACAGTCGAGATATGAGCTTACTGATGGATTTGTTATTGGAATTAGACAAGGCTTCACTGGCGGCACAACGGCGCTTAACGATTCCTTTTGTACGCCCTTTCTTAAATGTCTAAAGCTGAGATTACGCTGATCCTTCCGGGAATAGCACCCGTTTTAAAACAGCAACTTAATAACAGTATCCTGCCGATTTATTTAAAAAAGATCATCAAACAAGCTCGTTTTACTGTAGATGAAACAAAACTAAACCGTTTACTTGTTAATCAGTTTAGCCAACAAACCTGTCTCTTATACACATCTCCGAGCCCACGAGACTAGGCATGATCTCG
>CAJXPP010000302.1 GCA_913058195.1 uncultured Gammaproteobacteria bacterium
GCGTAGCTTATTTCCACAAAGTTGCCACTCGGGATTTGGCAGATAATTGCTTAGCCAGTTAGTTAATTGATCCACAGGCATCGGTTTCGCGATGCCATAGCCCTGAGCTTGTTCACAACCCATTAAAAGTAGCATTAGACCGTGATTTGTTGTTTCAACACCCTCAGCGATAACATCACGATTAAACGAGTCAGCTAATCGAATCACCCCATCAATAATCGCGTAGTCGTTAGGATCGTCCAATATGTCTTTAATAAATGACTGATCTATCTTAACTGTGCCGGCGGGCAAGTTTCTTAAATGGGTCAGTGATGAATAACCCGTACCAAAATCATCTAAGGCAAAGCTGACACCTAAAGTACTTTGGCAGTTATTGATAACCTGAGTGACAGCATTAATATCGCTTAAAACACTGCTTTCAAGTATTTCCAATTGTAGTAATTGAGCATCCACGGCGGGGTATTTAGCTAAGGCCTTGTCAAGCTGAGCGATGAAGGCGTTAGACAATAGGTGGTGACATGAGATATTGATACTGACTTCAAGCTGGCAGTCTTGTTTTCGCAATAACTCAAGTTGTGTCATGGCCTGATTAGTAACCCACTCACCAAGCTGAATTTCTAGATCTGTGCCATCAATAAGGGGTAAAAAGTCTAAGGGTGGAACCAGCCCTTGTTCAGGGTGATTCCAACGAACTAACGCCTCCACACCAAATACCTTGCCTGTGACCATATTCACTTTAGGTTGATAATACAATTGAAATTCATTATTGATTAAAGCCTGTTGAATTTCGGTTAAGCGGTCGTTTTTATTGATAGTGTCATGCTCTTGCTTAGTATCAAAAAACTTATATTGGTTCTTACCTGCTTGCTTAGCCATATACATAGTTTGGTCAGCATGACGCATAAGCTGGTCTGCATCCACACTATCTTGAGGATAGAGGGTAATACCAATACTGGCTGATACATTTAATGTAATGTTTTTGACTTTGATAGGTTTTGACGTTGCCAATAACAACCGTTCTAATACCGGCTTACAATCTTCAACTTTAACTAAATCTACTAATACAGCAACGAATTCATCCCCACCAATACGGGATAGGGTATCCCCCTCACGTAACGCCTCTTTCATTCGGTGTGAGAGTGCAATCAGTAGTTCGTCACCTATATCATGACCATGGACATCATTGACTTCTTTAAAGCCATCTAAATCTAGAAATACGACTGCAAGTGACTGCTCATGACGGCTGCACTGAAGCATGGCTTGAGATAATCGGTCAGCGAGTAATGAGCGATTAGGTAAATTGGTGAGTCCATCATAATGGGCTATATGCTCAAGTTGTTTTTGATGTTCTTTCATCGGTGTAATATCAGTGCATAAGGCGACATAATTGGTGGTAACACCTTGTTCGTCGCGCACAGCACTGATAGTTTTCATCTCAGCATACACTTCACCATTTTTACGTCTATTCCATATTTCACCATACCAGTAGCCTTCATTCAGTAACGCTTTCCACATATCAGCGTAAAACTCAGGTGATTGCCGTCCAGATTGGAGCATGCTTGGGTTTTGTCCAACTACCTCTTCACGACTATAGCCGGTCGTAGTGCTGAAGGTATCATTTACATCAAGAATGATACCTTCAGCATCGGTAATGGTAATGCCTTCTCGAGCGTGGGTGAATACACTCGCCGACAGTTTTAATTTTTCTTCGGCTTGCTTACTTTCAGTAATATCTAACAATGTGGCAATAATAAACCCGATTTCCCCCTTATTTCGATAACAAGAAGCGGTTAGATGGGTATAAATAACAGAGCCATCTTTATTAAGGAAACGCTTATCAAGTTCATAGCTATCACGCTCCCCCGACATCATTTCGCTAAATTTAACTAAGTCATTGTCTAAATCGCAAGGGTGAGTAAGGTCGACCCAAGTAAGATTTTGAAGTTCTTCTTCAGAATAACCTAGCATTTCAATGAGGCGAGGATTAACGCGTAACCATGATTGATCAGGCGAAGTAATCGCCATTCCAATATTACCTAAATAAAACTGAGACTGGAATAAAAACTCATTTTTTAATCGTTCATCTAAAACGAATTGATCGCGTAGTATTTTTGACAAGAAAGTGCCAAGTAAAGCCAACACTATTGGAAAGACAAGAAGTACTGGCAGAGCAATATTAGAGAGGACCTCTAAGGTCATCTTTACTGAGGGTAAAAACAACATCAAAGCAAGCATGACTACATGAACAATCAGGCCCAATAGAAATAGTTCTCGGAATGAAATATTTTCCAGAGAAATGTGACGTGCTTTTCTCCAAATAACACCTATGAACCCTGAAGTAAAAACAAGTATTGTTCCAACTACAACACCGCCCCCTCCATCGATCAGGCGCATTACTGCCGTCATCAACATTGCTATTAGTGTAGGAATCAAACCAAAGTAGAGGCCGGAAAGAGCCAGTAAAATTGACCGAGTATCAAATAGGTAACCTGGGGACAGTTGCCATGGTGTTAACATAACAAAAACGCCAATGAGACCAAGGTAAAACCCCAGAATAATACTGTTATGGGGTTTTAATAACTTCTTACTTATTTGAGGGGTTAATGTGTAAATAAGTATTAAGGACATTAATAAAGAAGCGTTATAAATTAAAGGTAAAAAACCTGTTTTTTCCACACAAGTATCCTTGCTAGATATTTATATGACTCATTCTAGCACTAGATCATTTTAGAATTAAAACATTTCATTTCTTAATACTCTTCCAGCACTGTGAAGTAGTTAGCCGATGAAGGCTAAGGATATTAAATGTTGTATCTATAAT
>CAJXPP010000303.1 GCA_913058195.1 uncultured Gammaproteobacteria bacterium
GAGATCATGCCTAGTCTCGTGGGCTCGGAGATGTGTATAAGAGACAGCCCATATATTCATAAAGAGAATCTAAATTAGAAGCGATGTCACCACCTTGCTGATGATCTAAACTCGCTCTCAAGCCATTAATAATGTTCATGCCCCAAGTAATCTGACGCACTTTTTCAGCAGAATCACCACGTTCAATGCAGCCTTTGGCTGTGGCAATCTTACCCAGTGCTCCTTCCATTAACATTTGAATTATTCTATGTGGAGAAGCAAAATTAACTTCTGATTCAACCGCGTTACGGCCGTATCCTTCTAATGCTTTTTTATTTACCATTTCTTGCATCATCCATTTGATTCCCAAATTATGTCATATTCTATGATGAACGGGTTACACCTGGCAACGAAGCTAACTGTTCGGTAAGGAAACTTCCAGTATTACTCAAATTACTCACTAATGTATCTAATGCAGTAAACTGTGCACGTATACGACGTTCAACGCTAATTAAACGATCTTCAATTCGTAGTTTTTGATCTTCAATACGATCAACTTGCTCCTGAAGGCCATCTTCCCGAGCTTCAATTAGCCCACCTGAACCTAAGAAACCCTCAGCAAGATTATCTAACCTAAAGGCGATCCCTTCATCTTCTGCTGAAAACAATTTTACCAATGAACTGAAATCAGTATTTAAAACATCCGTTAACTTACTAGAGTCAAGTGCCATTGTGCCAGTGTCATCAGTAGACAAACCCACTTCAATCAAATATGAAAAACTAGATCCTGTTACTGAGGCGCCAGAATTAAGGACTCCAGATAACTGGCGCTCAAGTGTTAATAAAGTACTATCCGCTTCTAACTGACCACTTCGCTGCGTTTTAATTTCCGTACGTAATGCATTATATGCATCCGCAAAAGCCTGAACTGACTCTGTGATTTTTTCATCGTCGCGTGTTACATCAATAGTTGAAGCACCTATTGCTTTAGCGTTTATGGTTAAACCTGAAACGGCACCGGTAATTGTATTTGAACTGCTAGTTACAGTGAACCCTTCAATTTTAACGACAGAATCCAAGGCTGAAGAAATTGCTGCGCGATGCTCGACTACCCCTACTTCAAAAGCAAGCGATGATAGTCCAGAATCGTCAGTATTTGAGCCATCTGATGTATCAGCAACTGTCACTTTCAAGGCGTTGGCTAGTCCCGTATCATTCGATGATAATACTAAGTGTGCGCCATCATCATCAGTAATAATAGAAGCAGTAACACCGGTGTTATCTGATGCATTATTAATCGCATCTCGTATTCCTGCAACGGTATTATTAGTACCATCGATAATCACATCAAAACTATCAGTGCCTGTGGATAAGGTTAACGTGCCCTCTCCAACGGATGTTGCAGTATCTGTATATGCTTTTGAAGCGATTTTATCTCGCTCTGCTAATACTTGTACTTCTACAGAATAAGATCCTGTGGAAGCTTCACTTGAAACCTCTGTGGTAAATAAATCTTCATCATTGGAAGTGCCCGAAAAAACCTTGAATTCAGAAGGACTACTGAGCTTTTGCATTGCATCTTGAAAAGAAGATATTTTACTGCTCAATGAACCATAAGCACTAATTTGTGCATTTACAATATTTTGTTTTGAATCTAAACGATCAATTGGTCGGCGTTCAAGATCCATTAATTGGCTAACGATGTTATTTACATCTAAGCCAGATCCGACACCTGGTGCTTGTATAGCCATAATTCATTGCCTCCCAACTCAAAACATAAATAGTGAGCAAATAGGCTCATTTTTTATGCATCTACCTCTATTAAAAGTCCCTTAAAGTTATCAATTGCACTACGCGCTTTTAATAATTCATCTGATGGAAACTGACGAATTATCTCTTCCGTTTTTGCATCTCTAACTGTGACAACACTGTCACCACTCTCTTCATCAACAGTAAACTGTAGCTGTCGATCTAAACTCTGCATTTGCTCATTTAGTTGTGATACTTTGTCTCTTACTCTTTCTACTGTACTTTCTTGACTTTCAGTAACTGTTTGATCTAATTCCTGAGCCAACTTTTTTTTATCAAGTTCAGAAGCAAGGTTAGTCACCGCTGGTTCTTCCTGTTTTGATACAACAGTGACTGGCAGAGACTGCACCTTATTCAATTGTGTTGATATTTCATTAGCCATTCTCGGCCTCCTTCAACGTCAATATCCTAATCACAGTAATAATACGCCTAATTTGCTGAAGAAGATCATCTTCTCCAGCAAATTGATTGTTTTTATTATTACTCTAGCTCGTCTTAATTATCCAAGAAGACCTAATGCTGCTTGAGGTAATGAATTAGCCTGAGAAAGAATAGATACACCCGCTTGTTGCAATATTTGAGCTCGAGTCAATGCTGCTGTCTCTGCTGCAAAATCAGCATCTTGAATACGGCTACGTGCAGCAGATGTATTTTCAGATAAACTTGATAAGTTTGAAATAACAGATTCAAACCTATTTTGTACCGCACCAAATGTAGCTCGTAATCCACTGATAGCATCAATATCGGTATCAAGTGTACCCAATGCAGCAATCGCAGCGGTAGAGGTATTTACTGAAGAACCAGTAGTAGTTATCGTTGCAGCAGATAATGTAACTACAACTTTATCCGCAGCATCCCCACCTGTTTGAATTTGAACTGTTCCTGCAGCTAATACCGAAACACCATTAAATTTTGTGTTGGCAATAATATCGGTATTTGTTGCTTGAAGCTGTGTTACTTCAGATTGAAGACCTGTTCTAGATTCTATTGTACCACTGGCTGATTGCACCGCAATTTCA
>CAJXPP010000304.1 GCA_913058195.1 uncultured Gammaproteobacteria bacterium
GTGTATAAGAGACAGAATCTATATTCATTAAAACAAAATAAAGACCTATCCTTTTGTTTTAATGGCTCTTTATTGCATTGAATTTTACTTGGCATAGTGCCTGCTATAAGTTTAATCGAACATCAATTAAATTAGGAATTATTATGACTACTAGACTACCATTACCTCCATTTACTCAAGAAAGTGCAAAAGAAAAAGTTCAGCTTGCTGAAAATGGCTGGAATTCACGTAACCCAGAAAGAGTTGCAGAGGCTTACACTATTGATTGTGAATGGCGTAATCGTTCTGAAATATTTTCAGGGCGCGAGAAGATAATCGATTTTCTAACAAGAAAATGGGAAAAAGAGCTTAATTATAAGCTTACAAAAGAACTATGGTGTTTTGACGATTATAGAATTGCCGTAACGTTCGAATATGAATGGCACGATGATTCAGGTCAATGGCATCGTTCTTATGGTAATGAGCTATGGGAGTTTAATGCTGACGGTTTGATGAAAAAACGCATAGCAAGTATCAATGATAAACCTATCAAATTGACTGAGCGTAAACTTCCCCATTAACTGCAAAGAGTTAAGGTGTAGGTGCATAAATATAAAGGCATCACAGGTATGTGATGCCTTAAATTCAGTATTATTACCACTATATTTTTGTTTCCGCTCGCAATAATGCCAAATATCAAGTATTTTCTAATGCAGAACAATTTATTGTTTGAGAACTTAAATTTCCTTTGAAATAGATCTTACATATTTTCTCAGACTTCAAGGAGTTCGAAGAACTGAATTATGGGAAGTATTAACAGTCAATGATTTCATATTAATACCTGTGGTAGCCACAACAATGAAACCTTCTAGTTCTGTTCTATTCCTGAGGGCTATCATTTTTCTCATTACGGGGAATGATGCTTAGACATATATAGCCTCCTTGAAACACTCTTACTTGCAGTTATAAAAGCTTAGTTACCTTATCTCGTAATGCTTGTAACGGACCTAAGTCATCTTTCGCTTTCTCAAATTGCTCTGCTTGATAATTCGTATAAATTTCATTTGTAATAGAAAACATTGCTTTGTTTAGCTGTGTAAGTTCATTCAGTAAACTACTATCTAAAATATTATTTTTCTTTTCTTTCATGATCAAAATATAAGACGGACTATTTTTTATGGTTAATATAGGCCATGACAATGTTGCATCAAACGGAGACAGCACCCTCTCTTCAATACGCCTAACCCAAGTATTAATAATTAAAAGAAGCAATTTTTTTCTGCTTTCTATCGAGCTCACCGACTTACTCGCTACCTGTATCCATTCTTGATTGGGTTGATAGTTTCTTACCCATGTAACAACCTGTTCAGCGGGCATTGGCCTTGCTATTCCGTAACCTTGAGCATTTTTGCAGCCCATATTAATAAGTAATAACCCATGCTCTGTATTTTCAACACCTTCGGCAATTACTTCTCGATTAAATGAATCTGCCAGCCCAATAACACCACTGATGATAGCGTAATCATTCGGATCATCTACCATCCTTCTAACAAAACTCTGATCTATTTTAATAACATCCGTAGAAAGACTTCTAAGGTGAGTCAACGAGGAATATCCCGTACCAAAATCATCTAACGCAATGCTAACCCCTAATATATCTTGGCAGTTTTTTATAACGGTATTAATTTTGCTCACACTGTTTAAGGCCCTGCTTTCTAATATTTCTAATTGAAAATTTTGGCTATTAACCTCAGGGAACCTAGAAAATGTATTATGGAGGTTCATAAAAAAGCTATCTGAAAGTAAATGGTAAGATGAAACATTGACACTCACTGCAAACGTATACCCTTGTGATAGCCAAATACTTAATTGTCGTATTGCCTCATTTATAACCCAATTACTGACTTCAATCTCTAACTCTGTACCATTTATATTCGGTAAAAACTCAATAGGAGAGACAATTCCTTTTTCAGGGTGTTGCCACCGTATTAATGCTTCAAATCCAAAAATATCACCTGTTTTCATATCAACTTTAGGTTGATAGTACAAACAGAACTCATGATTGATATAAGCCTTATTAATCTCATTTCGTTCTGAATGATACTGAATATTTTTCAAGTCATTCATGGTATTAAATCGGTGAAAAGAATCACGCCCTGATGATTTAGCTTCGTACATTGCATGATCGGCATGACGTACTAACGTATCGATATCAGCATCATCCAAAGGGTACAAGGTGTAACCAACTGATGCACTAATTGAAATCTTCTCTCCATTGATAAGATAAGGTTGACGTAAAATAGCAATAATTCTTCCCAGCAAAGCATCACATTGTTCAACACTTGTAATGTCACTCAATAATAATATAAATTCATCACCTCCTTGCCTAGACGCCGTGTCTTCCTTTCGAATTGTATCTTTAAGTCTTTGTGCTACATCAATAAGCAGATTATCTCCTACTTCATGGCCATAGCGATCATTAATGGGTTTAAAGTTATCTAAATCGAGAAAACAAACCGCGAGTATTGTTTCTGTACGTGAGCTATGGGCAACTGCTTGCCCGAAACGATCTTGTAATAAAATACGATTAGGCAATTGTGTTAATACATCATAGTGAGCCATGATCTCAAGCATTTCTTGTTGCTTTTTAGTATTAGTAATATCAGTACGAATTGAAATATATTGTTGTGGTTTATTATTGTCATCCAACATGGGTGCAATCGTTGATGCAACCCAATAAAAAGATCCATCTTTTGCTTTGTTTTGAATATCGCCGTGCCAAACATCCCCACGAGCGATCGTTCGCCAC
>CAJXPP010000305.1 GCA_913058195.1 uncultured Gammaproteobacteria bacterium
GGAGTAGCAATAAAGAAGCTTTTTCTAATGATCTGTTAACAAGTATTGTCGACTCATGGCAAAATGCGTACGCAATGCAAGTTTTTACAGTATCCAGAGAAGAAATTAACGATTTAACCGGTAAAAAAATTAGTGTCAGCTATAAAGATAACTCGTCGTCGGAACTCATATTGCAATTATCGAATAATAGCTTAAGCCTTTTTAATATTCAAAAGCAGCTAAAATATCAGTTTCCAATTTCTATTAAACATAAATTATTTGCCCATAATGAGCCTCTCTAATGCCCGAATTACCAGAAGTAGAAACTACCTGTCGTGGTATAGCACCGCATATTGAGTCTCACCGAATAAGCAAAGTTACCATTAGAAACCCAAAACTTCGCTGGCCTATTCCCAAAGACATAAAAAAAACACTTCAAGGTGAGCAGGTACATCAAATATACCGTAGAGCTAAATATCTCCTGTTTAAGTGCGATTCAGGTACCTTAATAATTCACCTCGGCATGTCAGGTCATCTACAAATTGTTGATGATAATAAAACTGTTGCTAAACATGATCACGCTGACTTCCAGTTCGATAATGGGCTAATCCTACGGTATACAGATCCACGTCGATTTGGAGCCATTTTATGGACTGATGACGATATAAACCAACATACTCTGTTCAAAAACCTTGGTCCAGAGCCTCTATCTGATAAATTTAATTCAGATTATCTATTCAAGGCAGCTAAAGGCCGTCGAGTCACCATCAAAACTTTTATTATGAACGGTAACAATGTAGTGGGTGTCGGGAATATTTATGCTAATGAAGCATTGTTTTTAGCGAAAATTCACCCAAAAACAGCAGCAGGTAAATTAGATCGGAAGCAATATGAAAAGCTCGTTACAGCAATAAAGTTAGTTTTAGATAAAGCCATTTCTGCCGGCGGTACAACATTAAAAGATTTTAGAAAAAGTGATGGTAAGCCGGGCTATTTTGCACAACAGCTAAGTGTCTATGGCAGAGAACATCAGCCGTGTACCCAGTGTAGCAGTGACATCGTCCAGTATAAAGAAGCACAAAGAGCCACCTACTTTTGCCCTCAGTGCCAAATTCTTTAGCTAGGATTTAGCTGATAACAGTTACTTCTTCTGATTTACCAGCCTTTGCCACCTTTAATCGTAATAAATTGACAATAAGCTTATTTTATAAAAAATATGATTATTATTGTTTTGCAAAGAAATTGGCAAGTAATTCAACTTCCTCAGCACTGTAACCACTAGCATGGTGTTGCATCACTGTGGCAGGCCGTGTGCCATTAGTAAACTGTGTCATTTGTTCAATAATGTAAAGGCGTTCCATACCCGCTAAGCTAGGTAGTCCACCTTCACTATGCCCTCGCGTACCATGACATGCTGCACAAGAAGCCGCTAATAATTCAACATTTTTGCTCTCTTCTGCGATTACATTGTTAGTCAGTAGTACAAGCAATGAACATAAAATAATCGAATAACTGCGCATTATAATTTCCTTAATTTAACCTTAGCCCTGATTGAATGACATGAAAGCTACATTTCAAAGCAGTTTCGGTATAATAGCCTCTTAATCATAATAAGAATATAACTCCATGTCTGAATCGTTACAACTTGAAGACTATATACCTGACGAATGTGCTGGTATGCGATTAGATCAAGCACTTGCTCAAATTTTTTCTGACTACTCGCGCGGACAACTTACAAAATGGATTAAAGCCGGTTATGTCACTGTTGATAAGAAGAAAATTCGCCCTCGTGATGGCGTAATGGGTGGCGAGCATATTATTATCGATGCCACTATTGAACGTGTTGATGACACATGGATTGCTGAAGATATTAATCTAGATATTATTCATGAAGATGACGACATTCTGATTCTTAATAAAGAAGCAGGCATGGTTGTTCATCCAGGTGCGGGGAACCAAAATGGCACTCTGGTGAATGCCCTTCTTAATCATACTCCACAGCTAGAAGGTATTCCTCGTGCAGGTATCGTGCATCGTATTGATAAAGGCACCACCGGTTTATTAATGATTGCAAAGACATTGCAAGCTCATAATTCTCTGGTAAACCAATTACAAGAACGAACTGTATTACGTGAGTATCAGGCTATTGCAATGGGTGTTATGACAGCAGGTGGCACAGTCGATGAGCCGATTGGTCGCCACCCTATTGATCGTAAAAGAATGGCTGTTACCTCAGGTGGAAAAACAGCCATCACGCATTATCGTGTTGAACAACGATTCCGTACTCATACTCATATTCGCTGTAAATTAGAAACAGGCCGTACTCACCAGATCCGTGTGCATATGGCGAAAATACATTACCCACTATTAGGTGACCCTGTCTATGGAGGCCGTTTACGACTTCCTAAGGGCGCTTCAGATGTCTGTATCGACGCGCTAAAGTCATTCCGACGTCAGGCCCTACATGCAGGTCTATTAGGCTTTATACATCCAGGCACGCAGGAAGAAGTATCATGGCGTATTGAGATGCCAGACGATATGCTAAATATAATAAGTTTGTTAGACAAAGATAAAAAGTTAAATGGTTAATTAAGTGCTACAAAGAAAGAGATTACTTTCTTTCATTAAAAACAGGCATAAAAAAAGGGGCTGATTATTTCTAATCAGCCCCTTTTCTATTTATCTAACTGCTTATTTCTTCTTAGCAGCTTCTTCACGTTCTTTTGTTTCTTTGATTACTACTTCAGCAACATTACGTGGACAAGGGCTGTATTGTAAGAACTCCATAGAGAACTGACCACGACCTG
>CAJXPP010000306.1 GCA_913058195.1 uncultured Gammaproteobacteria bacterium
GTGGGCTCGGAGATGTGTATAAGAGACAGACCCAGTATTTATCTGCTTCAATTAAGTTTTTTGCTCGTTGTTCAGTTTGTTGCTGATCATAGTTAAATGCTTCCTGATTTATGGTGCTCATAATTTCTGAAAGTAATTCGCCAACCATTACTGATAGGTCTTTATAATTATCTTTTGAAACTATTTTTACCTCAACTTTATCCATTATTACTTATCCATCAAACTAGGCAACCACAAAGCTATATCTGGAAAGCTAATTAAGAGTGCTAACACGATAACCTGAATGATTATAAACGGTACGATACCTCGGTAAATAGTACTTAACTCAAGTGTTGGTGCACTGGCTTTTAGATAGAACAGTGAGAAGCCAAACGGCGGTGTTAGGAACGAGGTTTGTAAGTTAAGTGCAATCAGTAATGCAAACCAAAGCGGGTCTAGTCCCATGTGAATAGCAACAGGTGAAATGATTGGCACCACGATAAAACAAATTTCAATAAAGTCTAAGAAGAAACCAAGTATAAAAATTAGCAACATGCTGACAATTAAGAAGGTCCATTTTCCACCTGGTAGTGTGTTGAAAATGTCGAAGATGAGATTGTCACCACCCATGCCAACAAACACTAAGCCGAATGCAGTGGCACCAATCAGAATTAAAAATACCATGCTAGTCAGGCGAGTAGTTTGTTGTAAGGCATCTTGCAGATTGGCAAGGTTTAATCTGCCGTGTAATACAGCAAGGATCATCGCGCCTAGAGCACCCACAGCAGCGGATTCTGTTGGTGAGGCGATACCGAAGAAAATAGAACCTAATACAGCCAGTACCAGTGTTAAGGGAGGCAGTAGACTTTTAAGTACTTGCAGGCCTAAATGTTTATCATCAAGCTGACTTTGAATGGCTGGGGCAAGTTCAGGATGACGCCATGCAATAAAGCCGATATAGGCCATATAAGCGAACACCAACATAAGACCTGGAACGGCTGCAGCAATAAACAGTTGACCAACGGGTACACCAATTACATCACCTAATAAAATCAGGATGATACTAGGAGGGATAATTTGGCCTAAGGTGCCAGAAGCAGCAATAGTGCCACTGGCTAAAGTTGGTGCATAACCATGTTTTAACATGGCGGGTAATGCAATCACTGCCATAGTTACTACTGATGCACCTACAACACCTGTGGTAGCGGCTAATAAAGCACCTACAGCGACTACAGAGATTGCTAATCCACCACGAATGCGGCCAAATAATCGGCCCATGGTTTCAAGTAGTTGCTCGGCAATACCTGACTTTTCTAAAATTACCCCCATAAAGACAAATAGAGGCACAGCCAATAAGGTGAAGTTGGTCATAATGCCCCAAATTCGTAAGGGCAGGAGGTTAAAAAAGTCTAAACCTAAGAAAACACTGCCAAAGCCAAGGGCAACCGCACCTAAGGTAAAAGCAACGGGGAAGCCTATTAATAGCGCTAAAAATAGCACTGCAAACATGATTAGAGCCCAAACTTCCATTATTTGGTCTCCGACTTATCACTAAGTGCGAGTGTATTTTTTAATAAACCAGCAATGCCTTGCAGAATCAATAAACTAAAGGCGACTAAGATGCTGCCTTTGAGAATATAACGGTAAGGCAGACCTCCCGGATCGGGCGAACCTTCATTGTAATAAAATGCATTTTCTACAAATGGCCATGCGGTAATTAAAATTAAGATACAAAATGGCAGCAATAAAAACAGTGTGCCGAATATATTGATTAGAGCACGGTGTTTGTCAGATAAAAATCGACTTTGATAGAGAATATCGACACGAACGTGTTCGTCATATTTAAGTGTATAAGCACAACCAAGCAAGAATATCAGGGCGAATAAATGCCATTCCAGTTCTTGCAATGCAATGGAACCATTTTGGAAAAGGTAACGCATAGCCACGTCATAACAAATAACTAATACCATCACTAAAATAAGCCATGCGGCTGTTTTCCCTGACCATTCAGTAAGCGTTTCGATAAGGTTTATAGTGCTTAAACAAAATGATTTCATAGGGTTACTTCTGTAAAGAATGTTGTTTGGCAATAATGACTGCTTGGGTTCTATTTTCGGCATTAAGTGCCTGTAATATGGCTCGAACATGTAATTTAACAGTGTGTTCACTCAAATCTAAATTAAGTGCAATACGCTTATTAGACTCACCCTGACAAAGTAATTCGAGTACATCTTGTTGTCTTGGCGTCAGTTCGCTGATATTTGATTCAGCTGGAGCAGCATAGTTAGGGTGAATTGAAATGCCGCTACTTAACATTAATTTAATGGCATTGAGCATATCATCACTTTTCATCGCTTTGGACATATAACCCTGAGCACCTGCTTGCAGTGCACGTTGAGAATCTTCAGGATCATCAGATGATGTAATGACAATGATTGGGGTATCAGGATGCTGAGTAGATAATTGCGCAATCCCTTCAAAATAGCTAAGACCTGGCATATTAAGGTCAACTAACATCAGCCCCCAATTATCGGAAGCTGCCGCCAACTGCAATAATTCGGTATAACTGCTAGAAAGGTGGATTTCCGTTGGTTCATCTAAACGTTGAACCAATATGGACAGTGCATCTTGGTAGAGCTGGTGATCGTCGGCAATAAGAATTTTCATGTAAGGAATGATAGAGCAATTTGTTAGTTAGATGTACTCTTAAAACAATGAATAAGACAGAACTCAATATAAAGCCTGTCTCTTATACACATCTCCGAGCCCACGAGACTAGGCATGATCTC
>CAJXPP010000307.1 GCA_913058195.1 uncultured Gammaproteobacteria bacterium
ACGAGATCATGCCTAGTCTCGTGGGCTCGGAGATGTGTATAAGAGACAGTTCTTGCTCATAGAGCCGAGGACTCAAGGTATAAGTCATTACTCCTAATCGCACTAACTTTGGATGTTGCAAATAAAAGGCAACTTGAGCCCCTGTTAGCAAGATTAGCCAGCCAAGGTAAAGCCAAATCATAAAGAAGAATAAAATAGCAAAGCCAGAATAAATAGCGGTGTAACTTGATGATGAAGCCACAAATGAAGCAAATATTTTACCCATGGAAACCCATAAGATGCCAGCCACAACCGCGCCAACAACTGCCGGCCTTATTTTAACTCTTGTATTTGGAATAAACATATACAAGAAAGTGAAGGCCAATATAATCATCAGATAAGGTATTAATTTACTGGTATATACGATTAAAGTCCCGAATGGTTCTATCGCTTCTAGACTCTGTACAACATTATGATTCATTGCTGAGGCAGCGACACCCATTGCAGTCACAACCAACATAGGGCCAATCATTACGACACTTAAATAATCTGTAAATCGTCTCGCTAACGTCCTAGAACGGGTAATTCGCCAAACAAAATTAAAGGCATTTTCTATTTTTTGAATCAAGGAAATAATGGTGTAAAACAACATTGCTACGCCAATAGAGCCTAATACTCCTACCTTTACATTTTGAACAAAACCAATAATATTCGCGGTTATTTCAACCCCTTTCTCACCTAAAGGTGTTAGTAATCCTAATAAAAAAGGTTCGATCTGATTGTGAACACCAAAGGCTTTTAATACTGAAAATGCCACTGCGATAAGCGGGACTAATGACAGTAAAGTCGTAAAGACTAAACTCATTGCTCTTAAATTGAGATCTCCTTTTGCTAAATCACGTATAACGATAAAGGTAAGTCGTAAGGTCTGAATAAGCCATCGCCACAGTAGATGTGAACGCTCGTTAAACTCTTGCCAAAGCAATACATTAAAAAAATACTGTGATTTTGTTATTAAATTATTCATGTTAACTCTAACGTTATCTCGCCGTTTAAACTGGATTATCTATATCTACAAACTGGTGTTGCACGCCAAATCTTTCCGCTAAATGTTCACCTAATGCCTGAACACCATAGCGCTCAGTAGCATGATGTCCTGCTGAAAAATAATTAATGCCTAATTCCCGTGCTAGGTGCACTGTTTGTTCTGAAATTTCACCACTCATAAAAGCATCGAGGCCTAATTCAGCAGCTTGTTCGATATAACCTTGTGCTGCTCCACTACACCAACCTATAGTCATCATAGGTCGGTCATGAGCTTGAATGACTAAAGGCTCACGTTCAAGAACTTGTCTAATCTGATCGGCAAATTCAGGTACCGTCTTTGTATCGGGAAAACAACCACAGAACCCAATAGCAGGATCGCCCGTACCCGATATTCGTCCATCAATTTCTAAATCCAACAACTTTGCTAGCTGTGCATTATTTCCTAATATAGGATGAGCATCAAGCGGAAGATGATAGGCAATCAGATTTACATTATTCACTAATAACTGCTTCAAGCGTCGCTGTTTGATACCAATAACGCGTGTGTCTTCGCCTCGCCAGAAATAGCCATGGTGAACCAGTATCGTATCGGCGTCTAAATCGAGTGCAGCATCGAGCAATGCTTGACTTGCTGTCACACCAGACACCATAGTATGAATAGTGTCTACTCCCTCTACTTGCAAACCATTTGGGCAGTAATCTTGGAACCTATTTGGTTCTAACAGAGTCTCAAGGTAAGATAAGCATTCATTTCGGGCTACCATTACAGATGTCCGGCAAGATAAAATTGTCACTATAACAAACTAACGATCACTACAAAGAAAATAGTCGTAAAAAAGGAGTCCATATAATGGAACCAGTAAGTATTATTGCTCTTAGCATGGGTGCGGCATGGGCAAGTGGTATTAATTTATATGCCACTCTATTTATGCTTGGATATATGGGATCTACAGGCAATATGACATTGCCCGTCGAACTCGAAGTATTAAGCAATCCGATGGTAATGACTGCTGCCGGCTTTATGTATTGCGTAGAATTTTTCGCCGACAAAGTTCCTGGCGTCGATTCTGCTTGGGATACGGTTCATACCTTTATTCGAATTCCTGCTGGCGCAATGTTAGCAGCGAGCGCTGTCGGTGATGTTGGGGTTGCAATGGAGTTAACCACTGCTTTATTAGGTGGCGCGCTTGCAGCAGGAACACATACCACCAAAGCTGGCTCACGCTTATTAATAAACACATCTCCTGAGCCCATAACCAACTGGACCGCATCGATTAGTGAAGATTTATTAGTAATTGGTGGTTTGTGGACAGCACTTTATCATCCCGCATTGTTTATCATCGGTCTGATTGTTTTTATACTTATAATGATATGGTTATTGCCTCGACTATGGCGTTTGGTGAAAACAATTTTCTATAAAATCGGTAGTTGGTTAGGCTTGTGTGAACCTATAATCATCGAAGCAGATATTCAACAAGAAGTTAACTCTTCGGTAGGTGAATTACCCAAAAGTTAGGATTTAAGTCGATAATACACGCCGTGTGGGCTGCGAATCATTTCAAACGCATCACTATAACCAGTGATTGTTTCGGATGCGCCCAAAAACAAATACCCTTCTGGATTTAAAGACTGAGCCATTCTATTAAGAATGTCCGACTTTCTTTCTGGTGAAAAATAAATGAGTACGTTTCGGCAGAAAATAATATCAACTGTCTCTTATACACATCTGACGCTGCCGACG
>CAJXPP010000308.1 GCA_913058195.1 uncultured Gammaproteobacteria bacterium
GTTGGCTAAAATAAGCGACGAAGGAGCAAATAGCCAGCTGTTATTTGTCCTGCTTGAATGGCTTGTATGGATAATAACATCCATATCCAGTGTTCCTTTTTCAACCCGTTTAGGTAAAGTGAGGCCCAAGCTTTAGCAGCAACTAAAGCCTTTTTATACGATAGTTCGATTGAATGATGGCTCCTCAATTGAGAGACCGATAACAAGTGTGAACATCGTATAAAACTCCAAGCAATAAACTCGGATAGTCAACTGGGCCTCGAGCCCGAATAGCAAGGCAGAGTCAGCTTATTATGAATACACAAATTAATCAAAATGAAATTAACGTCGGTGTCGATACCGGTAAAACACAACTTGATATTTACATTCGCCCATTAGATATTTACTTCACCGTCACCAACAATGACAAAGGTATCAAAAAAGCCATAAATGAGATAAAAAAACATAAACCAACACGTATCGTTATCGAAGCAACTGGGCGCTTAGAGCAAGCATTCATTGTTGCCTGTGCCGAGGCAAAATTACCTTTTGTAGTCGCTAACCCCGTTCGCATCAAAAAGTTTGCAGGCTCTATTGGCCAACTAGCTAAAACAGACAAGCTCGATGCTAAGTTGATTGCTTACTACAGTGAAGCCATAAAGCCCGAACTGTCTACCCTTAAGCCTGATACGCTTAGAAAAATGAGTGACTTATTATCCAGACGATGTCAGTTAATGGTGATGCGAACCATGGAGAAAAATCGCCTTCAAATGATGCCCAAAGCGCTAGAAAGTACGATTACTCCCATGCTTACTGTCATTAATAATCAGCTCACTAAAATAGACAATAAAATGGCAAAACTGATTGAGCAATGTGACGAATATCGAATTAAGAATGACATCATTCAAAGCGTGCCTGGTGTGGGAAATGTCGTCGCGTTTAGCCTTTTAAGTAACATGCCAGAGCTTGGTTATATCACCAATAAAGAAGCCGCAGCATTAGTGGGTGTAGCGCCCGTTAATCGAGAAAGTGGTGCATTCAAAGGCAAACGAATGATACGCGGTGGACGACACCAAATACGCACGGCAATGTTCATGTCAATGATGTCAGCGATGCAATGTAACTCTGTTTTCAAGGCAACATACCAACGGCTTGTAGCCGCAGGAAAACCAAAGAAAGTAGCCATCATTGCCTGTGTTAGAAAGATGGTCGTGATATTAAATTCTATGGTCAGAGATGGTGTCTATTGGGATCCAAAAATGAATTAATAATTAGGAATTGACACCATAGTCACTTGTTATGTATTTAATCTCCGTACACAACTATAGACTCTGCTTTTAGTTTATAGCTTTTAATTATGCTAAGCGCTTCTTGTTGATTTAGAACATTTAAATCTATATTTTTAAGTACATCATCTTCTTCAAACATCGAGCGTATTAGGACTAACCTGTAAACATCCATGCGTTCACTTTGTGACATACACCTAGAATCACAAAACTCTTTATATACGCGAGCCATTTCTTCATAGATAACCAAATTAGCTTCAGGATCTAAATCTCTTTTATATAAATCGACAGATTGTTCATAACTGACACCATCAACTACCTCTAAAATATCAGTAATTGATTTTATTCGATTTAATAAGTCATCGGTTAACCTTTGATGGAGAATTGGACCTATTTCAATATCATTTGGATTCATAATTTTGGTTTCCGTTGCACTTACCAAAGAACTAACGATTAAAAGCGACACTAGATATTTTTTCACAGAACCCTCGAAATACATAACGCCTCACTAAGAGGCAAATAATAGTTGGTTAAAATAAGCGACGAAGGAGCAAAAACCAACTGTTATTTGTCCTGCTTGAGTGACTTGTTATAAGCCATTACCTGATGAACATTTTGCTACTAATCTGCTCTTAAAGTCTTTTGCTAATAAATCAGCTTTGCGATAAAAAACACCATTATCTTCGTCAATGTGCTGACCGTCGATATCAAGTTCAAAGCTAGTCTTTTGTTCGCTTTGCGTTTGAACAGTTAACATTACATTGTAATTATCTAGTGAGAAAGATAATGTTGAACCTGATGAATTTAGCCTATGAATTCCTGAACTTTCTTCAACCGTTGATTTTATGCAATCTATCGAAGCAAAAAAATCAACACTCATCCCTAGACCTATGCGATTATCATTTTCTATTTCACACCCTGAAGTTAACAGAGTAAAAAGTAACACTAATATTCGATTCATATACTTTGGCTTATAACGCTAAATTAAACGGCAAAATAAGTTGGATTGCTTTTTTGCGGTACTTTGCAAAAAACGAGACAAGCTTTATTTTGTCCGATTGAATTACTTGTTATGTATTTGGTTATTATGAACTTTACATTAACAAGAAATATTAAAAGTTAATAGATGGAAGTGAGAAAACAAGAAGCCCCACCGCCTAATTAACACCAAACCGATAACTTTGAGCCAATAAACAAAAGTAAAATTGATTTACCCTATTTTACTTGGCGAAAACTCAAAGGCTACAAATGCCAAACTAACCTGAAACCACCAAACTTATAAAAGAATTTACCCTAAATAGAAGGCGGTACATAACGCCTTGCTAAGGGGCAAATTATGGTTGGTTATACTGCGCGAAGCGCCAACCAACTGTATTTTGTCCGTTTGAGCAATTTGTTATATTAAATTTATTTATAAGATACGACAGAACTCCCAAACAGTGAATATCTGTCTCTTATACACATCTCCGAGCCCACGAGACTAGGCATGATCT
>CAJXPP010000309.1 GCA_913058195.1 uncultured Gammaproteobacteria bacterium
GAGTAGATCGTCGGCAGCGTCAGATGTGTATAAGAGACAGGTCACACATTAAATCTAAACCGCCTTTTCAGGTTTGCCTTTTTTAAAATTTCAATTCCAATACGTAGAGAGTTGCACACTGTAATTTTATAAATTCCCTGCCCTTCACCTAAAGGAAGTGAATGAGCTAGACTCTAGTAGTTGTGTAATACCCTCATACACATCAGAGGAGAATTCTAGTTTTTAGTAGAAAAGGTAAGTTTAGCTTAACAATTAACTGCATGGTTACATGTGTTTGCTCGCTACTTATGCATAGAGCTGCTGCACTCACTTATATAGCGCTTGCTCAATTGCATGTAATCGCCATTACTGAAATGGCTAAGGCTTACGTCCGTCCAGTAGCTGTCATTATCTCGGGATAAAGCCATGGACATTTCATTTACTTCAATCTCAACATTCGGTTTGCACCTGTGCCGTAAATTGATAAAGACGATAAGTCGATTTCAACTAATTTGAGATTTGTAAGTCTTTGTTCCGATATTACTTTTAGATAAAGTAAGATGGGGTGAATGATGGGGCTCGAACCCACGACAACCGGAATCACAATCCGGGACTCTACCAACTGAGCTACACTCACCATTGTCCTACATAATATTCACGCTTTATGGAGGTTTGAAATTCCATGAGAAGGCAGTGAAGTTAAGCCGTGTATTGTACTTCCTTTATCAATCAGGTCAAGAAAAAAATCCTCTTTCAAGGAAGTTTTTCTTTGTATGGAACTAGGTATAAGTAATACACCTTGCTAGCTTATCTATCACAGAAGCATAGTTTGTAAGATAAAGAAGGTAATCTAAGCGAGTTCTAGATCTATTTTCTTTTCATCAAGATCGACACGGACGACTTTGACTTTGACTTTATCACCGAGACGGTAGACTTTACGTGTCCGTTCACCCATTAAGCGGTGACCTGGAGCATCAAATGTGTAGTAGTCATTTTGAAGTGAGGTAACGTGTACCAAACCTTCGATATACATATCACTTAGTTCGACAAAAATACCAAAACCAGTGACGCCACTGATAATTCCATCATGATCTTCACCAACACGATCTTGCATGAATTCACATTTTAACCAGTCGCTTACATCACGCGTAGCTTCATCTGCACGGCGTGATGCCATTGAACAATGTTCACCTAGCTTTTCCATATCTTCGTGCGATACAGGCCATTTCTTTTTACTATCTTTAGATATTAAATGACGAATCGTACGATGGACTTGTAAATCAGGATAGCGACGAATAGGTGAGGTGAAATGAGCATAAGCCTCTAATGATAAACCAAAGTGACCGGCATTATCAGGGCTGTATACAGCTTGCTTGAGACTTCGAAGCATAACGGTTTGTAGTAAGTGCGCATCAGGTCGTTTTTGAGCATTCTTTAATAGTGATGCGTAATGTTTTGGTTGTGGTTCATCGCCACCGCCAAGTGATAAGCCCAGTTCACCTAAAAATTCTCTTAGTCCGGATAATTTTTCTTCTGATGGTGTTTCATGTACGCGGAATAGTGCTGGAAGTTGTTTTTTTAATAAAAATTGAGCAGCCGAAACATTAGCAGCAACCATAAACTCTTCAATTAGACGATGGGCATCATTGCGTTCGCGAGGTTCAATAGATTTTATTTTACGGTTTTCATCAAATATAAACTGTGTTTCAGTCATTTCAAAATCAATAGCACCACGTTGTTCTCGGGCACTGAGCATAGCTTTAAATAAGCCATGCATAACTTCTAAACCTGGTAATACTTCAGCGTATTGTTGACGAAGAGCTTTATCACCATCAACCAACATTGCTGCTACTTTGGTGTATGTTAATCGCGCTTTAGAGTTCATTACTGCTTGATGGAATTGATGTGATTCAACTTCACCTTCAGTATTGATGACCATTTCGCAGACCATACACAAGCGATCAACATTTGGGTTTAACGAGCACAAACCATTTGATAAAGCTTCAGGAAGCATTGGAATAACTTGGCTTGGAAAGTAGACTGATGTAGCGCGCTCTTGAGCATCTATATCAAGCGGACTGTTGGGTTCGACATAATAAGAAACATCAGCAATGGCAACCCATAAACGCCAAGCGCCTGAGTCTAATTGTTCTGCATGAACGGCATCATCAAAGTCACGTGCATCTTCACCATCTATGGTGAGTAGCGGCATAGCGCGAAGGTCTAGTCGGCCTTTAATCGCTGATTCAGGAATTTGGCTGCCATAGCTTTCAGCTTGGTTAAGCGCACCAATAGACACAATATGTGGCAGGTCAAATGCGCGTAAGGCGATATCTATTTCCATGCCTGGAGCCATATGATCGCCGAGTACTTTAACTATTTTACCTAAAGGTGAGCGGTGGCGATTGGGGTGTTCGGTAATTTCAATTTCAACGATTTGGCCTTCTTTAGCATTTAGTAAGTCGGCGGGTGGAATAAGAATATCTTGGCTGATTCGACGATTATTCGGGATGAGATAGAAAATGCCAGCATCGGAAATTAAACGACCGACAATAAGAGGGTTACCGCGCTGAAGAATATCTACAACTGTACCTTCTTTGCGACCACGACGATCTACGCCAGAGACTCTCGCTACGGCACGATCACCGTGTAAAACAAGATGCATCTCCCGTTCTGATAGAAATAGATCGTCATTACCTTCATCAGGAACTAGAAAACCATAACCACTGTCTCTTATACACATCTCCGAGCCCACGAGACTAGGCATGATCTCG
>CAJXPP010000310.1 GCA_913058195.1 uncultured Gammaproteobacteria bacterium
GATATTGATATACCGCCCATCCTTATGTTGCATCCTAAATTCAGATTCATATTTTTTAGTTTTATTATTTAAAAAATCTTCAACTGCTAATAAAGCGGCGTCTTTATCATCTGGGTGTATTAAGCGTTCCCATTCCGAGAATTCATTTTTAACCTCATTGTCTGTATATCCCAACATGCTTTTCCAGCGTGGAGAAAAGTGAACTTTATTGATTAATACGTTCCAGTCCCATATACCATCTTGGGTTGCACTCATAGCAAGGTCATAGCGTTCTTCGCTTCGCTGTAATGCGGATATAGCTAACTTGCGTTCTACTTGCCGCCGATAGTAAAAATATATTGCAATTACTAAAAATAAAGCAATTAAAGGGGGGAGGTATACCAATAAATAGCGTAGTATGATTTGCTTTTCGGTGTAAACACCAAACCATTTGTCATATAGTGCAGTGTAAATGCCGTTAGCCTTTGTGATTGCCATGGCTTCATTGATGTGGCTTAATAAATCAGCTTTTCCTTCATGTACTGCAAATGCAAACTTCTGAGAGAATCCAACTGACGTTTTTAATGGCTTAATATTAGTTAAACCAAGAAGTTGTAATGATTGCATTCCAACCAGTTTACTGAGCACCATGGCATCGTGTTTACCAGACGCCAGTAATTGAAGGCCTTCTTCAACAGTCTCTACTAATACCAGTTGCTTACCCCATCCTTTAGATATGGCGTAGTCGTGTGCTAAGTCACGATTTAGCACAATAACAGACCGTCCTGATAAATCGCTCTCAGATTTGATGCCTGTTTTATTTTTACGTACAAATATCGCACCATTAACGATGACATGGGGTACGGAAAAGTCAGCAAACTGATGGCGTTCATCAGAAATAGCAAGGTTGATTAAAACATCAATCTTACCGTCTTTAAATTCCTGAAGTACCTGACTAAAAGGTAATACGCGAAGGGTATATTTCAATCCTGCTTCTGCCGCGACTGCCTTCCAGAAATCCACGGTGAAGCCACCTGCCGTTGAATCGGTCATTCCTGTAGCAAATGGCGGAAAGTTTTGTTCACTTCCTATTACAAGCGTCTGCTGTTCATTTTGAATAATAGGCGTTGTAGTTTGGGCCGAATAGGCTGTAACGCTCATGAAAATAAGCATTATTAATAATAGAAACTTGGTCTTTAGGATTTTGATGCTAAATATACCTCTGTATAAGTCACACTTATTAAAACACAGTCTGACTTCACCACTTTAACTAAATTTCGTGTAGTAATTCAATAAGAAAACCTTAACTCTATTAAGAGTTAAGGTTTCGATATGAGCGATGTTAGCACTGAAAGCTAAACTAACCGGCATGTCTGCAAAGGTAAAAGATTTCAAATGACTAGCATTCCAGTCAAAACACTTATGTTTCTACGATATTTGTAAGCAAAGAGCATATAACCTCAGCAACCTAAAGTATTAAGATTGTTATGGTTCAAAGGCTCTATTTGGCACTAAACTGTCTTGATTAGATATTTGAAGAGTTAGCTGTTTTTAGCTACATCTGTTTTATTATTATCTTATAACTATCTGATTTATAATGTGTTATCTGGTTTGCTGTGTAGATTAGTAGCAAAGTGATGTGCCTTTGTAAGACCTTAGGTGGATACTGGTTCCAAGTGCTTTAGCTTTGATTGGTTAAGAATCAAGTACAGCCAGCTTGATATTTTCTCAAACTATTCCTTATAGCTGTATAAGGTAATCGGTCAAATATTCATAGATGGATGTTTGTGAGCAGTCATGTTAACTCTGTTTTAATCTTCTGGCATAGTGAAATCAATTGCTCTGCTTCTTCACTAGTTAAACCTGTGGCACATAAGGCTTGTTTCGCTACCTTGTCAGCTTCCTGTGCTAACGACTGCCCAGTGGGTGTCAGGGAAATACATTTCTTACGATCATCCCCTAATAAAAACTCACGAGTTATATAGCCGAGTAATTCTAATCGCTTTAACAAGGGTGTCATTGTGGGCTTACTTAAGCCAACCTCTTTTGCTAGCTCTGTTACAGAAACGTCATCTTTTTGCCATAAAGCCATCATTACCACGAATTGTGGATAAGTTAATTTCAGTGGTTCTAATAATGAACGGTACGCCTGCGTTATTAGTCCTGAGGTAGAATAAAGTGTGTAACACACTTGGTCGTGAAGTATAGGTGCCATTGTTGTACCTTTTAAGATCTGTATTTGACAAAGTATACAGATTGGCAGATAGTTAGTACACGAACTGTTTGTTCGGGAGCTAAATTTAATAATGAAAGGATTTTATCTATGAAAAAATTACTTACCCTGATTACTGTTATTTCAGTCATCACTTTTTCTGGAATGAGTGTTGCTGATGATCATAAGAAAAAGTCAGCAGATTACATGCCTAGCCTGATCACTGCGACACCATTAGAAGGTCGTAAGTTGGCTATCACTATTGTGAGAAAAACCGTTGGTACAATTCAACGTGACGGCAAGGTAAAACATGCGGTTAGAGATGTATATGAAAAAGACCCAATGATGTTAATGCGCGCAGTTGAATTGGTTAATCTAGAGTTTGCCATTATTGCTGAAGCTAATAATTATTGGCGTTAAATTATCTACCAAGCCTTACTAGTAGGGGCGAAGAGCAGACTAAGGACAGTCTGCCTTTGTTGATTTTCTAGGTATAAAGTCTGTCTCTTATACACATCTCCGAGCCCACGAGACTAGGCATGATCTC
>CAJXPP010000311.1 GCA_913058195.1 uncultured Gammaproteobacteria bacterium
GTCAGATGTGTATAAGAGACAGACCGTACAGTTATTGACAGAACTCCAAGTGTTTTTGGCTTAGTCTTTCAAAGCTTTTGAAATTTTCCATGTATGTGGGCGTGTATTAACCACCGTACCCCCATGCTTTATCCCGTAAATCCTCGGAGCACTTAGTTCTTCATATTGATTTTGGCGTAGCTCGCCTGTGATTATGTCCATATCGTTTTCGTACACGAGCTGAAGCGGCCTATCTTTTCGCGGGCAAATTACGCCACCATTACTATCCTGATAGCCTGCCCAGTCAGAATTATCTGATGAAGCTCTAGCTTGCTCTAAATCAGATCCTGCTTCTTCTACAGCTTCTAGTCTGCGTAGTTCTCTCCAAATACTTACCGGAGCACCTCCGATCTGTTGAAACTGTCTAATAGACCACACTGAGGCCCATGTTTTGACACGTTCAGCAGCAACAATGGGATCTTCACCATAAATGCCACTATCTAGATCCTTACCATCAATATTCTTGGATATATATTTTGAAATGTAGCTAGTCGCACTCCCTTTTTTAGGATCGATATCTACAATCTCAATTCGATATTCAGCCGCTCCTTTTTCATCCCCATCTTCCTCAAAACAATAACGGTTTATAGTTTCAAGCAAAGCGGTTTTATCTTCAGGTGGTACAAACAACAATAAATGCCAATGTGGTGTTCCATCATGATGTGGTTCGGCTATTCTAAAGCCGTAAGGAAATATTTTACTTCTATCTAATGAAGCTCTTATCCGTGACCATGTTTGGCTCAGATAAGCTTGACCATCGATAGGTGTTGATCCATTCCAGTTTGGAGTTGGATCACCACTTTGACTATAAGCTCGATGATATTTAGAAGGACAAGTCATTGTTATGAAAATGGCAGTATGACCATGTTGTTTTGCTATATTTTCAAAACCTCTAGCCCTCACCATAAATTCAGCTTTTCTATTGGTAGGATTTGAGGTACTCGTTTCTTTAAGATCACTAAGTGTAAGCTGCTCTCCTAGCTCATTAGTAGCGACCATATTTTCAAGATATGCTTGGTGTTCTTTTATTTGTCTTCGACGACGATTTACATTTACGCTACTGACATAGATATCTTTACGTTTACTGACTAAATTTAGTGCTCTAGCGGTAATTTCAATATCTCTACTTTGAACCTTTCTTAGATTACGTAACCACCATGATGGCTCAAGGGATCTTCTTATAAGAGATTTGTAATCATTATCAGTTGGATCTTCCCTTATAAAGGAAGGTTCAATTCCATGCCGTTGTATATAAGACAAAATTCTCTTATAAGGGGGTTCCAGTTCTTCTGACTTGATGCTTTGCCATATTTCTATACATTTTTTTGCCTTTAAGGAGGCGAGTTTCTTTAAGTCACACTCGCTCATATTTAAGGCATTAAGACTTAACCGGTGAACAACAGCTGCTTCGACACGTTGCTCCATATCAAGCAAATAAGTATTAGCTTCTGTACGCCCTTTTTTAGTAAAAACAGAAATATATTCTGGGAGTATTTTTTTTCTAAATATCTTAGGTAAAAGGCGAAGTTTTTCTTCGACAAAGCTTTTATCATGAGGATGGAAAGCAGGTTTATTCATTAAATACTCTCCAATAAAGCTAAGCCCTTTGGGCTAATGAACAATATTGCCCAGCGTATTCCAAAGCTAAATTCTTCAGTGATGCTTAAATAGCCATCACGTGATAAATTTAAGATACTCTTGTGGTTAGTTTTAAACGGTGGCTCCTCTGAGTACACCATTTCGCCTAATTGATTAGAAACTTCAGTACAAAATTGAACTGAATGGCCCTCTTTTATCCACTGAAGGTAATTAATTTGGGTTGCAGTTAGTTTGGTTGACATCAGATTACCTCCAGTACAGAAACTTCTGATGTTGAATGTCTCACTTGCTTTTCAATAAAAGCATTTAGATCCGATACTCGATATCGAACAGCTCGACTACCAATTTTGATAAATGGGATTCGTGCACCAGCCCATCGATCACGTTCTAGAAATGCTTTACTTACGCAAAGATATTTTGCTGCTTGAATAGAATTTAATAATTGCTGTGTCATTTGATTTCCTTTTAATAATTAAAAACACAGTTAAATTATCTAAGGTGAACCAAACAAAAAAAACTCCCTTTCATATATTCCCTTATAAGGGAATATAAAAGGGTTTTATAGGGTAAGAAAGGGGGTTTATGATGATTTTCTGCGGCCCTGACTTCTATCAGGGTTTAAATCTTTGATCCATCCCTCAATGGTTTTTGGAGTATAGGTCTTGTTTTCACAAGCTATATCGAGAAGCTCAGTTTTTTGTGCCATATTGGCTTTTGTGAGGTCTGGATCTTGTTCCCAAAAATATGTAGCGAGAGATCTGCAGCGATGTTTGTGAATTTGCATGGGGGTCAATTTACGGCTAGGTTTCCCTTGTTCTTTCGTGAGAGTTTGCTTCGCTTGATTGAGAGTGTAAGGAATTTGAAATCCAAATATTTCAGTCCAATCAAGAAATTGAATTGGGTTAACCCTAATAGTCTCAGGTGAATCTCCTGGCACTGGTGGTTGTATATCAATCGCACCGCCGAGATTATTTTTTGCAAGTATTGTTATTAAATCCTTGTGCTTAGTTTGTCCATCGTTAGAGGGTTTTAAATACACTGCTGGAAACTCTTCATAAAGAATAGAAACCTGTCTCTTATACACATCTC
>CAJXPP010000312.1 GCA_913058195.1 uncultured Gammaproteobacteria bacterium
TAGTCTCGTGGGCTCGGAGATGTGTATAAGAGACAGATATATGGCGCGGTGTGATCTTGAAATACTCTAAATTCATTACCTAAACGAATATCAACACTAACGCCTGAAATCATACTACTGTCAGGTGTTGGCGAGATTTTAATCTCGCCTTTGCTAATACTTTCTTCTATATCTTTGTCGCACAATCTCATGATTATTCTTCTTAGGCTGAGGTTTAACAAAACAGGCCAAACGCCTGCTTAAAATAGTAAATTTCTACGCTTTCATTGAGTATCTATAAATAAAAGACTTAACTTTCAACAATACTCGGCGTTGTTGGGCTGCGCATATCCAATTGATAATATAATTGTGCGGCAACATTTCGCGCTATTTTACGATAGAGCTGCGCCAATTCACCAGTGCTATTTTCATTTATTAAACAGCTACCATTGTCGGCATCTTCTCGAATACGAATATCTAACGGTAATTGCCCTAATAACTGTGTTTTAGCGCTGTTAGCAATACGTTCACCGCCACCTTCACCAAATAAATGTGAATGATGACCACAATTATCACACTGGTGGTAACTCATATTCTCAATAATGCCCAATACCGGCAGCTTCACTTGCTCAAACATCGCCATGCCCTTCACAGCATCAACTAAAGCAATATCTTGCGGTGTGGTAATAACCAAAGCACCTGCAACAGGTACTTGTTGTGCCAGCGTTAATTGAATGTCGCCTGTACCTGGTGGCATATCAACAATCAAATAGTCTAATTCAGGCCAGTCTGTTTCATTTAATAATTGAGAAAAGGCTCTGCTTGCCATGGGGCCGCGCCAAACCGTGGCATTAGCATCATCAACAAGAAAGCCAATCGACATTGCAGATAACCCATCTGTTTCCAGTGGCGTAATTAACTTACCGTCGATTGAGGTCGGTTTTTCACCTTTTAGTCCCAACATGGTTGGAATTGATGGACCATAAATATCAGCATCTAAAATACCGACACTACAGCCTTCAGCAATTAAGCCATACGCTAAATTCACCGCCGTAGTCGATTTACCCACGCCGCCCTTGCCTGATGAAACGGCAATGATGTTTTTAATGCCTTTTATCGCATGTTGTCTAACAGGCTCTACTTGATAATTAACCTCAAAATGAACTGGAAGCTGCACTAGCTCGGTTAGTTGCTCAGCAACATCATTTAACTCGCCATCGCAGGGAAAAGGTAATAAAGCTTCAATAACTAAGTCTTTTTTAATCATCGCCATGCTAAGCGATTCACTAACACTGAGAAAACCTAATGGGAAAGTAACCGAGCGATATGCATCAAGAAAGTGGTTAATTGTTTGCTGAATTTCAGCTTCAAGCTCATGCTTGGCAGCTTTATTTTTTGAGAAAAGATTTGATAACATTTTTAAAACGCATTTTATCTAACCTTTATCACATAAAGGCGATAATTCTTAATGAAAAGTTATGACAAATTCTGTACCATTCGCTGCATAATTACCACCAATAATATGTAAACTTTATATGTCTTTATCAAAGTCATCTGTACCATCTGCAGATAAACGTAAAATTTTAGTTACTTGTGCCCTTCCTTATGCGAATGGTTCGATTCACCTTGGCCATTTATTAGAGCATATTCAAACTGATATTTGGGTTCGTTTCCAACGTATGCGTGGTCATGAAACTTACTTTGTTTGTGCTGATGATGCTCATGGCACGCCGATCATGCTTAAAGCGCAAGAGCTTGGCATAACACCAGAAGAAATGATCACAGGTGTGCGTGAAGAACGTATTAAAGAATTTGATGACTTTCACATTAGCTTTGATAATTACCACACAACGCATAGCGATGAGAACAAAGAGTACTCTGAAAAGATTTACAATGCTTTGCATGCCAAAGGCCATATTAAAACCCGCACTATTTCACAATTATATGACCCAGAAAAAGGCATGTTCTTAGCTGATCGATTTGTTAAAGGGACTTGTCCAAAATGTAAAAGTGAAGATGAAAATGGCGATAGCTGTGACAACTGTGGTGCAACTTATTCGCCAACAGAAGTGCTTAACCCACGCTCAGCAATTTCAGGTGCTACACCAGTACTAAAAGATTCTGAACACTACTTCTTTGACTTACCTGCTTTTGAATCAATGCTAGCAGACTGGATACGCAGTGGCACTTTGCAAGAAGAAGTAGCGAATAAACTGTCTGAATGGTTCGAACAAGGTTTAAAGCAATGGGATATTAGCCGCGACGCACCTTATTTTGGCTTTGAAATACCGAATGCGCCGGGTAAATTCTTCTATGTTTGGTTAGACGCGCCTATTGGTTATATGGGCAGCTTTAAAAACCTATGTGATAGAGACTCAAGTATCGACTTTGACAGCTTCTGGAATAAAAATTCAGACGCCGAGCTATATCACTTTATTGGTAAAGACATTATTAACTTTCACAGCCTGTTTTGGCCTGCGATGTTAGAAGGTGCTGATTACCGTAAACCTACCGCGGTTTTCGCTCATGGTTTTGTTACCGTGAACGGCGAAAAAATGTCTAAATCTAAAGGCACGTTTGTGAAAGCAAGCACCTATTTAGCGCATTTAAATCCAGAATATTTACGTTATTACTACGCAACTAAATTAACTCATAAAATTGATGATTTAGATTTAAACCTTGAAGACTTCGTACCTGTCTCTTATACACATCTCCGAGCCCACGAGACTAGGCATGATCTCGT
>CAJXPP010000313.1 GCA_913058195.1 uncultured Gammaproteobacteria bacterium
ACGAGATCATGCCTAGTCTCGTGGGCTCGGAGATGTGTATAAGAGACAGAAGCTATACACACCGCTAAACTCCAACATAAGCAAAACCTAGATGCTAATTTAAACGTATTTTCTGTTGAGCATAATAGTCGTGCATCGAGCATAGAAACTGTTGATTTTCAAACGAGAAGAAATGAGGCTTGGCAGGGAATTACACACACCGTTAAACTCCAGCATAAACAAAACCTAGATGATACCGATATAAATATATCTTCTCCTGCTGATTTTCAGAGTAGGATAAATAATGCTAAGCAAGGAGCTTTAGCTACCACTGAACTCCAAGATAAAAAACCAGAGAATACAGATGTTAATATATCCTTTGATGATAATAGTCGTACATCGAGTGTAGAAACTCAGGATGATTATCAAATAAGTTTGAAATATTCACGACGACTAGATCTTATAGATGCTTTTGAATCTGTTGCCAATGGTGAATCAAAAGGCCTATATATTAGTGTTTTGGTGTAACGGCCATATATTTAAAGACAACAAGTATGTATTAGCTTGCTTAATGCTGTAAGTGACAAGCTTTGTAAGTGCAGAGTAAAATGAGATTTAATGGTCTTGGTAAATAGAGCGAGCAGAATTTTATGATAGCGTGATATCAATTGCATCAGACAACTTTGAACTGAAGCGTTATCAGGTCTTGGTCTTAAAAGTGGTGAGTTGCTTTCTGACATCGTACATATCGCTGAAGGTAGTGGTAGTCCACTACAAGTAAAAAAATCATACCCAGATCTGTCCCAGAACCTGGGATACAGTGTTAAGGTTAGCCACGGTTATTCTGATGACATTTGAAGTAGAAAGATAATACTCTTCAGCCTAAGAAATTAAACTAAAATTTATTAGAACATTAGGGCGTTTATATAGATCCTAGTGTTGGAGTTGCATCGACAGGTCGAATTGAACTAATCTAAATTTCAGATGGCAGCACCTAGCTAAGAGAGGGTGTACTCTTAAGCTTAAGTATTATTTTAACAACTGGATCTTTAAGCCAAAGCTAAGTGCATTAACACTAAATAAATACTTATGTCTATGCATATGCTATAAATGCCGATAGCTTTAATTGAATCAATCTAATGTTTTGGATATTGGAATAAATGATGAATTATGATTATGATCTTTTTGTTATAGGTGCAGGTTCTGGTGGTGTTAGAGCAAGTCGGATTGCTGGTTCATTAGGGGCGAAAGTTGCGATATGTGAAGACCTATATATGGGCGGCACTTGTGTTAATGTCGGCTGTGTACCAAAAAAACTTTATGTGTATGCATCTGAATATTCAAGTCACTTTGAAGATGCTAAAGGGTTTGGTTGGCAGACACAAGCAGCGTCATTTAATTGGGCAACATTACGTGATAATAAAAAAGAAGAGATTAGTCGTTTAAATGAGATTTATGATGATCTGTTAGGCAATGCCAATGTTGAGATATTGCGTGGCCGTGGTCGTTTGGTTGACTCTCACACCATAGAGGTAAATGGGCAACATTTTACTGCTGAGCGCATTGTATTAGCAGTTGGTGGTTGGCCCTATATTCCACAATTCCCAGGTAGCCAATATGCGGTGAGTTCTAATGAGATCTTTGATTTAGATGAGTTTCCAAAACGCTTAGCAGTTGTTGGCGGTGGTTATATTGCGGTTGAATTTGCAGGGATCTTTAATGGTCTTGGTGCAGCGGTAACGCAACTGTATCGAGGTGAACAGTTTTTGCGAGGCTTTGATAATGAAGTACGTGATGTGGCAGCCACTGAGATTGCTAAGAAGGGTGTTGATTTACGATTCAAAACAGATGTAACTTCAATAGATAAACTATCAGATGGTTCACTTAAAGTCCATTTGTCGACGGGTGATTCCTTGGTCGTAGGTGCGGTGCTGTATGCCACTGGTCGTAAACCTAAATTAACAGACTTAGGCTTAGAGAATGTCAACGTGGCCATTTCTGATCATGGTTATATTGAAGTGAATGATCAATTCCAGACCAGTGAGCCGAGTATATATGCTTTAGGGGATGCGACAGAAGGAATGGCACTCACGCCGGTAGCGTTGGAAGAAGGTATGGCGCTAGCACGACATTTGTATAACGATGAACCTTGTCAGCTTAATTACAATAATATTGCGACTACCGTATTCTGTCAGCCTAATATAGGCACGATAGGAATGTCGGAGGAGAAAGCAAGAGAAGCATATCCTAACTTAGTTAAATATCGTAGTCATTATAGGGCAATGCGGCATAATCTCGGCGGTAGTAAAGAGCGGTCGATGATGAAGATATTGGTTGATGGTGATACTGATAAAGTAGTTGGAATGCATATGGTCGGCGCTGACGCAGGTGAGATTATGCAAGGGTTTGCTGTTGCGATGAGAATGGATGCGACTAAGGCAGATTTTGATGCAACGGTAGGTATTCATCCAACAGCTGCTGAAGAGTTTGTGACAATGCGTGATCCTGTTGCTGATGACTAGTTATCAGGATAATCTTGATAAGGGCTTATTCTTAGCATTTTTAGAATAATGTAATTTCGTGCCTGACAGAGTATCAGGCCAACTTAGATTATCTTTACCCAGGTAGAGCCACAAAAAGCCTAAACCAGCTGGAATCCAGGCAATAATGGCAACGACAAAACGAATAGTTGCTTGATTCCATGTGATGTTGGTACTGTCTCTTATACACATCTGACGC
>CAJXPP010000314.1 GCA_913058195.1 uncultured Gammaproteobacteria bacterium
CGTGAAAGCACTTCAAATTGAAAACTTAACCAAAACCTATCGTAATGGCTTTTCAGCACTTAAAGGTATTAACTTGTCTGTTGAGCAAGGTGATTTTTTTGCACTTTTGGGCCCTAATGGAGCCGGTAAATCGACCACTATTGGCATAATCACCTCATTAGTCACCAAAAGCTCAGGCACTGTTAAAGTCTTTAATACAAATATTGATGATGACCCAGACACCGCCAAATCATATATAGGCTTAGTTCCACAGGAGTTTAACTTCAATGGCTTTGAGAAAGTTAAACATATACTGATTACTCAAGCAGGCTACTACGGCATGCCAGCAAAGCCAGCAGAAGTAAGGGCAGACGAACTTCTACGCCAATTGGGTCTTTGGGAAAAGCGTGACTCCCCCGCCCGCTCATTATCAGGTGGAATGAAGCGCCGACTAATGATTGCGCGAGCCTTAGTTCATAATCCCAAATTACTCATTTTAGATGAACCAACAGCTGGTGTTGATATTGAGTTACGTCGTTCAATGTGGCTATTCCTTGAAGAGATTAACTCGCAAGGCACAACCATAATTCTGACAACACATTATTTAGAAGAGGCAGAAAACTTGTGTCGCAATATAGCTATCATCGATCGAGGCTTGATTGTTGAAAACACCGATATGAAGTCACTGCTTAATCGCCTCGACAAAGAAACCTTTATTCTTGATCTCAAAACACCGTTACCCGCAAGCTTTTTATTACCCAATATTAACTACCAATCTATTGATGATCACACATTAGAAGTTGAGCTAAAACAGGGCGATGGTCTTAACACTTTATTTTCTCTGCTAAGCGAACAAAAAGTCGAAGTGTGCAGCTTAAAGAATAAAGCAAACCGCCTAGAAGAGCTCTTTTTAGCGCTAGTAGAAAAATCGGATGCAACACTATGAATAGCAAACTACGCCGTCACTCTGTTGCGTTCAACACCCTGTTAATACGTGAAATACGCCGTTTCCTGCGTATTTGGCCACAAACATTACTACCACCAGCAATTACTATGACTCTGTATTTCATCATATTCGGTAATCTAATTGGATCTCGGATTGGTGAAATGGGTGGTTTTAGCTATATGCAATACATTGCGCCCGGCATAATTATGATGGCCGTGATCAACAATGCTTATGCAAATGTTGCATCTTCTTTCTATAGTGCAAAATTTCAAAGTCATATCGAAGAACTGCTCGTTGCTCCAATACCCAATTATCTTATTTTAGCGGGCTATGTAGCTGGCGGAACTGCTCGTGGTTTATTGGTTGGTTTAATCGTCACCATCGTGTCACTCTTTTTTACTCATATTGCTATTCAACATATTTTCATCACCATCAGCATGGTGGTATTAAGTGCGATTATGTTTGCATTAGGCGGGTTCATCAATGCCATTTACGCTAGTAGCTTTGATGAAATATCAATTATTCCAACCTTTATTTTGACACCACTAACGTATCTTGGCGGGGTATTCTATTCAATTAGTCTGCTGCCAGAGTTTTGGCAAAACGTATCACTGTTTAATCCTATCTTATACATGGTCAATGCATTCCGCTTTGGTATGTTAGGCGAATCAGATGTTGCCATTATTACTGCTTTCGCCATTATCCTTATCTGCATTATCGGCTTAACTAGCTTTGCACTTCATTTACTCAATAAAGGCACTGGCATCAGGAACTAAGGCTAAAGCATTTATGAGTACACTGAGATCAGCCCCTTTCAAATGTGCATTCTCACTCAAATGTCTACGCCATGCTTTAGCGCCTGGCAGCCCTTGAAACAAACCTAATAAATGACGCGTAATTGATTTTAAAGGTCGTCCTTGTGTCATTCGCTGCTCAATATAAGGCAACATTACACGAATAATTTCGTGACGGGATAGCACCTCATGATCAGCTCCAAACAGCAATTGATCAGCCTGAGCTAGGATATATGGATTATGGTAAACCTCTCGCCCTATCATCACCCCATCGACATGATTTAAATGTGTTTGGGCTTGATCTAGCGTTTTGATACCGCCATTAATATCAATATGTAAATGAGGAAAGTCCTGCTTTAATTGATACACTCGTTCATATTCTAATGGTGGGATATCACGATTTTCTTTCGGACTTAAGCCATCTAGCCACGCTTTTCGAGCATGCATTATGAACATATCACACCCTGTTGCCGCGACTTGCTCGACAAAACTACTAACAAACTCATAACTATCTAGCTTATCAATACCCAACCGAGTTTTAACTGTAATAGGAATGGTCACCGCATCCATCATCGCTGCAACACCTTCCGCGACGATCTTGGGTTCTGCCATTAAACAAGCACCAAAACTACCTGATTTGACGCGATCACTCGGACAACCAACATTTAGATTAATTTCACTATAGCCTGCTTGTTCACCATATTTTGCACACTCAGCTAAAGCTTTAGGATCACTGCCACCCAATTGCAAAGCGATAGGCTCCTCGCCGTCATAATGACCAAGGAAGCGGTCACGGTCTCCATGAATTAAAGCGCCTGTCGTTACCATTTCGGTATATAGCAAAGTATGCTTGGAAATAAGCCGTAAGAAATAACGGCAATCTCGATCAGTCCAATCAAGCATTGGCGCGCCAGAAAGTCGATGAGCCTGTCTCTTATACACATCTGACGCTGCCGACGATCTACTCTGTGTAGA